>CAADGS010000052.1 GCA_900696615.1 uncultured beta proteobacterium | reverse complement strand
CAAGGATTAATTTCCGATATTCTGCACGATCTCAGCCACCATGCGCAAAACAATGGCACCACCGTGGGCGCGCAGATAAAAGATGCGTTGGCAACTATCGCGCAACAGATTGCTTCAGTGGGACACGCTCAATTAGAGACAAGCAGCAGCTTGGCGCACGCAACGGCGGATTTTATCGGCAAACTCGCCAGTGGTGTGCTGGCGGGAATCAATGAGCAAGTAAAAAACAACAAACATTAGTTGTAGTAGTTCATAGATTTAATCGCGGTCTTCTCCGCCTAAAGCATCGATAATTTCGCTGATCAATTGACTTAATTCACCCGTCATGATGGTAAAGTCGCTGACGAATCGCTCCTCATCGCTTTCGGTGGATTCCTTCAGAATATCCTGAGGGACAATTCGCCGAAGCTGCAAATTATCGTGCAGTACAAACGAAATTTTGCCATCCCACGTCATCGCCAACTTGGTCGCCTTCTTTCCAGCCCGGATATGTCGTCCGGTTTCTTCGGCATCGAGCGTATGACAGGTGTATTTGATCGTTTCTTTCTCATCGCTCATACCTTGCAATTCGCAATCGCGATCGATGGTAAAAATCGATGGTATATCATCACCGGATAACCAGCGTGTCATCGCCGTAGAAGGTGAAATTTTTGTATCCAGTGGCGCCAACTTGATATCCGGCACCGTTTTCAGCAGCACTTCGATGAATTCCTCGGCTTTACTGGCACTTACTGTATCCAGAATCAGGCGGTTGTTAACTGCGTCGATCCACGCATAAGTCTTGTGCTGTTGTGCAAACGCACGCGGCAATAACTCAATAATTGTCGCTTCTTTGATATCCCGTACTTGCTTCTTGCTTACTCTATAGCCTTGCACTTGCTCGAAGTTAGCAATCCGCGCTTTGGCATGTTGGCTAATTACCGCCGCCGGCAGCAATTTTTTTTCCACGCCTAACGCAATCAACCAATGCTGACCAAAAGCCAGCACAAAATTCGGTTGCTCATCGCGTGGCGGCAACCAGCCTCGGCTTTGCATCTGCATTTGCGTGCACGGCTGCAAAGTATGCTGCGAAAGTGTTTCTTCCAGACTATTCGGTGTTATATTTCCGCTGGTGATACGATATATTTGCAAATTTCTAAACCACATCATTTGATCCAATTAACCGGTTGATTATCTTTATATTCATTGATGCATGAAAAAAATTTATTCCGCCAACAATCTGATGGAAGCGCAGATAGTACTTGATCTGCTCGAACACGCCTATATTCCTGCAAAAATTTTTAACCAGCACGCCCAAGGTGTCGCAGGAGAAATCCCCTTTACGCATGCCTACCCTGAAGTCTGGATCACGCGCGACGACGATTTTGAACGTGCCAAACGCGTCATCGATACCTACGAATCTACCCCAATCACGAACAGTACTGTGCAATGCCCATCTTGCAATGAGGAAAATCCGGCAAATTTCCAACTGTGCTGGAAGTGCGGAGGTGGATTGGAAATCGCGGGATGCCGTGACATCTGAGCTGATTATCAAATCCGATTTTAAAGTTCAATGCGTCGTTCTAGCCGTTACCGCTCCGCCCCGCTACCAATTCTCTTTGCGAACCGTTCCAACAGATCGGCTAATATCTCCTGGCTGAGTCAGAGTTTATAACTTTTACTAAGAATAAGTTGTTAGAATCAAGTCCTCTAGCAAATTTCAACCATACACTGTCCTGCTAGCTACGTGCTATAAGCATATTCATAAATCAGTGTGATACAGCATGGATTCAACAACCGACAATGGAAGCGGATTTAGAATCCATGCACATAATTTAATACTTTTGAATGCACATGATTTAATATCACTATCGCGAATTACGATGACAGGTTAATTTATAATGAACGGAGAATCCAATGGCAGATAATAATGAATTACAAGCAGACGTTACCAAATCTCAATCCACACAAATTAATATCAGAATGCAGCAAGGCGAACATACCGGACAGCCGCTCTACTCCAACTTTACATCGGTACAAAGCGGGCAAGGTGTGATTATTGTAGATTTTGGTTTTCTTGATCCACAAACTATTCATGCGGTAAATCGCCTTGCTCGTTCTGGTGAAAAAATTCCCGAGACTGTGGGGGCTAGAATGTCATGCCGATTGGCTATCAGCGTCGAAGCAGCAAATAGCTTAGCGCAACAATTAAACCAACTGTTTCATAAAAAAACGTAAAATTGCGAATCGAGTGTTTTTTGCATTACATTAAGGAATTCAAGCGAACAAATTGACAAATTGGTTCATCAGAGTAAATGGCATAGTTAAATGAGGAAACAAGCATGGTAGAAGAAAACGTTACATCGACTGATAGTGAAAGCAACACCGTACCACCCTCTGCGATGCAAGTTAGAGTGAGTATGCTACAAGGCGAACATACAGGACAACCTATCTATTCTAATTTCACATCTGTTCAGATTGGACAAGGCGCTGTTATCGTGGATTTCGGCTTTCTTGATCCTCATACCATACATGCATTAAATCAAATAGCCAAATCAGGTGAAAAAACCGTTGGTACCGTTAGTGCAAAAATGTCGTGTAGATTGGCTATCAGTATTGATGCAGCAAATCAATTGGCGCAGCAGTTGAACCAGTTGTTGAACAAAATAAACACGACTCAAGCACCCATGCAACAAACAATGACTAATCACGCAGATAAAACAGTTCCGGATATTGCAACTTCACAAGAAAATAATACGCCAAAGAGTCATTCCAGTAGCTTCAGATTTCCCTGGTCTAAAAAAACACATTAAATAAATTGTAGTAGTCACGATCGAATCTGAACTACTACAATTTATGTCTTCCAACCACTACTTGAAGGAATGATCTCCATGTCTGAAGATGCCATTTCGTGCGAACTCCATGATTTTGTCGAAGTTGCGTGTATGTATCGTTATCTGCTCAAGCTGAGCTTAAAAAACAATCAAGTGATTGAAGGTAAAGCCATTGATATTGTCAATTCGCCTAAAGGACGGGAATGCTTGCTTATCGACGGTAATCCACAACAACAGGTCGAGCTGACACAACTTACTAAAATGGAAGTGTTGACACCCAATGCCAAATTCCGCGAAGTAGTTTTTGAGTAGAAACTTGACATATTTTTGAACATCCCATCTGACCACGGTAATTTGTTTGCAGCGCTATGCCAGTCATTGCAACTAAACTAATCGATTGGCATAAACAACATGGTCGCCATGATCTTCCCTGGCAAGCAAGCCGCGATCCATATGCGATTTGGTTATCGGAAATCATGTTACAACAGACTCAAGTAACTACGGTTATACCCTATTATGTACGATTCATGCGAGAATTCCCAACTATACGCGACCTGGGATACGCATCATTGGATACCATACTGGCTCTGTGGAGCGGACTTGGTTATTATTCACGTGCGCGCAATTTGCATTTGGCAGCACGACAAATAATACAAGAATATCACGGGCAATTTCCGCAACATCGAGAATTGATTCAACAATTACCAGGCATCGGACGTTCTACCGCCGCTGCCATCGCAGTTTTTGCTTTCGGCCAACGTGAAGCGATTTTAGACGGGAATGTTAAGCGAATTTTTGCGCGCTATTTTGGAATTTCTGGTTATCTCGGAGAACGTAAGACTCTGAATCTGTTGTGGCTAAAAGCAGAAGCCTCATTACCGGTCAACCATTACGACGGTAAGATTGAAACATACACTCAGGCGCTGATGGATCTTGGAGCAACTGTTTGTACCCGTCATAACCCATTGTGCCAAGTTTGCCCGCTACAACCGCAGTGTGTGGCATGGCTGGAAAAGCGTGTGCAACAACTCCCTGCTGCAAAACCCCGTAAACCGCTTCCGCAAAAAGAAATCATTTTTTTATTGTTAATGCAACAGCAAAAATTGTTGCTAGAAAAAAGACCTGAAAATGGAATTTGGGGAGGATTATGGTGCCCCCCTGAAATTGAGTTAAGTATAGATTCTGAAGATTATTGCCAAAAACATCTGGGTATACAAATAGAAACTCGAATCGAATTAGCGCCGTTTGATCATCAATTTACACATTTCAAATTACGAATTTACCCATGGCTGTTACGTGTTTTACCGAAATCTGTCGTTACATTACCGCAATTTATTTGGATTAAGCCATCCGATGCGCTTAAACAAGGCATTCCGGCACCCGTTAGGAAACTGTTAGAACGAAATTTCTTAACAGATCATTCTTAATTGACCGCTATGGATAATTTGCCGGAATGGAAGAAACAGCAACGCAAGCAATTAATTGCGGCGCGCGAAGCGATTCCAGAAAAAACGCATCGCCAATGGAGTCAGGCTATTTCTGGTTTTCTCACGCAAAAGTTTTCGCAACCGCAAAAAAAGATTATTGGCATTTACTGGCCATTCCGTGCCGAATACGATCCGCGATCAATGTCTCAATATTTGATCGAACAAGGTGCAACTCTGGCGTTACCGGAAGTTACGGCTAGAAATGCACCGCTGCGTTTTCGTGAATGGTCACCCGAAACATCCATGCGAGAAGGTGCTTATGGCATCCCAATTCCTGCCGGAACCCGGATTGTTCGACTTGATGCAGTCATTATTCCAATGGTCGGTTTTGATCAATATGGCTACCGGTTAGGGTATGGTAGCGGTTATTTTGACCGCACGTTAGCAAATTATCCATCACAACCGCTCAGCATCGGCGTGGCTTTTGAATTTCAACGGCTTGAAAATGTTTATCCACAGTCTCACGATATCCCAATGCATTTTGTCGTGACAGAATCGGGTATTTTCAAATCCAAGGAACATTAACCTGCAATTGATACAATCCTCAAAACCAGAAAAATTACGGAATATACTCTGAAGAAAACACCAAGCGATCAGAAATACTGGGAAATGGTTAAATCTTTACTGTTCTATACCCCAGCGAGGCAACAATGTATGGTGAACACCCAGATGATCCAAAACACGCGCCACAATAAAATCGACCATGTCATGTATGGTTTGGGGATGATGATAAAAGCCTGGATTAGCCGGAAGAATAACTGCACCACTTCGCGCAAGTTTCAGCATGTTTTCGAGATGAATGACAGAGAAAGGGGTTTCTCTGGGCACAATAATAAGTGACCGGTTTTCTTTTAGCGTTACATCGGCCGCCCGCTCGATCAAATTATCACTCGTACCAGCTGCGATCGCCGCTAGCGCTCCCATCGTACAAGGACAAATCACCATCGCATCCGCTGGATTTGATCCGGAAGCAACGGGGGCAAACCACTCTTCGCGGCTAAATACTTGTAACTGCCCTCGTGCAACACGATACCGCTCACTGAGAAAAGCTTCCGTTTCCTTGGCGCTGGATGGTAATACCAAATTCATTTCTTGTTGCGCAACGATTTGCGCCACTTTTGAATAGAGCAAATACACTTGCTTACCTTCCTTAAGCAACATCTCGAGTAAGCGGATTCCGTAAGGCATTCCAGATGCTCCGGTAAATGCTAAAGTGATTGTATGTATATGTGGATTCTTCATGTCAGGGACCGGCAATTTAAACAATCTTCTCGCTTACATCAGGCTGAAAAAAACACGCTACAGGCTTGATACCGATGACGTGTTCGGAAACTAATACCAATGATAAAATTAGCTCTGGTGTTTATCTGCTGATTCCGTACCCATTGCTAGATCATGCCGTTCAATAAAATCCTTAGTGCTATCGATGCCTCGCAATTGCAGTACATAATTACGCACTGCGGCTTCCACTAACACGGCAAGATTCCTGCCCGCAGCAACAGGAATAATAACTTTACGAATGTCCACATTCATAATATTTTCGTTCAGATTGCTAAGGGGCAACCGCTCCAATAATCTAGCATCCGTTCCACCACTATTCTGGAGATGAACGATTAGCTTCATATTTTTATGGCGACGAACCGCAGTCTCACCAAAAATCGTTCGAATATTCAACATACCCAAGCCGCGTACTTCCAGGTAATCTCTCAATATTGGAGGACAGCGGCCTTCTAATGTTTCAGGAGCAATACGACGTAATTCCACCACATCATCAGCAACCAAGCCATGACCTCGGCTAATTAATTCAAGAGCTAATTCACTTTTACCTACACCACTTTCCCCCGTTATCATGACGCCCATACCTAGAACATCCAGTAGCACACCGTGCAAAGTACACGAAGGTGCCAAAACAATTCCTAAGTAGGTACGAATCACCCAGATAATCTCAAGGCTAGGATAAGGCGAGCACCATAATGGAATATTAGATGAACTTGCCATGTTAAATATTGCTACAGGGACTTCTGCATTATCGGCAACAATAATACAGGCCGGATTACTTTGTATAAGCTGATTCAGTTTCTTTTCAAGTGAGGCGGGTTCAAGCTTGCTTAAATAGTGAATCTCATCGCTGCTGATAACTTGAATCCAATCCGGATGAATAAAATTCAAGTGACCGATTACTCCTTGGCCGGATTTTCCGATCGCTTCATCACTGAGTTCAATATCACCGCCGCTCTGCCCTGCTATCCAAGTCAGGCCAAGCTTCTCTTTTTTATCCTCAAATAATTGCGCAACACTAATTCGTGACATTCGGTTCCCAATCAGCGATCAGTTTATGTATCGCCGCCGCATCTTTACTACGTAAAATATTATCTCGAAACTGTTTATCACTAAACATTTGCGCTAATTCGCTTAAAATTTGTAAGTGCTTATCGGTAGCTTTCTCCGGTACCAATAAAATGCAAGCGATATTGACAGGTTGACCATCAGGAGCATCAAATGGAATGGCTTCTTTCATCGTTACTAGCGCTGCAACTGCTTCTCGCAATCCTTTAATGCGTCCGTGCGGGATCGCAACGCCCTGTCCCAATCCCGTCGAACCCAGTTTTTCACGTGCAAATAGGCTATCAAAGACCTGGCTTCGTGCAATCTGGTTAGTATTTTCAAATAACAATCCCGCTTGTTCAAACACTCGCTTCTTGCTTGCTACATCTAAATCGACAATTACATTTGACGGGGGTAATAACTGTGAAATCAAATTCATAAGTAAAATTAATTCAGGCAAACACTAAACATGCCATGCTAAAACACATCTATAGATACGCGAACATTGTTTTCGCTGAGCACGCATGAATGATTTTTATTCTTCAAATTCCTGGTCTTTTAACGCTCCGTGATTACGGCGTTCAAGGTTTTTTTCTTTGTGTTTCAGTATCTGACGATCCAGCTTATCGACAAGACTGTCGATGGACGCATACATATCTTCACTATCGGTCTCGACAAAAATATCTTTGCCACGTACATGAACATTTGCTTCCGCTTTTTGTTTCAGTTTTTCAACCGACAAAATAACACTCACATCAATAACATGATCAAAGTGCCGTGTGATTTTGCTAATTTTTGAAATAACATAGTCGCGCATAGCATCGGTTATTTCCACATGATTGCCGGTAAGTTTAAGGTTCATTATTCTTCCTTTTTTTAATTAAAATGATTTGCGAAGATTTGCTGCAGGAATTTGTAGGGACTCTCGATATTTTGCAATCGTCCTTCGAGCAATAACAATGCCCTGCTGTTCAAGAATATCCGCAATTTTGTTATCGCTCAGTGGCTTCTTTGAATTTTCTTCATGTATAAGTTGTTTAATCAAGGCTCGAATGGCTGTAGCCGAGCAAGCTCCGCCTGAATCCGTCGCTACATGGCTACAAAAGAAATATTTAAGCTCGAAAATACCACGTGGGGTTAGCATAAATTTTTGAGTGGTAACACGCGATACCGTAGATTCGTGCAAATTCAATACTTCTGCGATCTCTCTTAATACCATCGGACGCATAGCTACTTCACCGTGCTCAAAAAATTGCTGCTGCCGCGCTACAATAGCATTGGCTACGTTCAAAATCGTTGTTGAACGTTGGTGGATATTCTTAATTAACCATTTCGCTTCATTTAATTGATTAGCTAACGTACTGGCTGAGTTATAGCGCGCTTCCTTTAATATGTTAGCATACAGTTGATTGATACTGAGCTTTGGCAGTGCACCGATATTGAGATTCGCAACCCAGATTCCATTATTTTTAGTAACTGTAACATCTGGCACAACATAGCGTTCGCTTTGAGAGCTAAATTCGGAACCCGGTTTGGGGTTAAGCTTGGTGATCAATTTCTGGATAGCGCGTAGCGCTTCATCCTTGCATCCTAATAACCGCTTAATTTGATTATAATCATGTGATGCAAGTACTTTCAGATGCTCCCGGACTACTTTAAGCGCTTGATCACGATATGCTGTGTTATCAGGCATCATTTGTAATTGCAATACCAGGCATTCCTGCAAATTTCTCGCCCCTATACCTGGTGGATCAAGGCTCTGCAAGATTTTCAGTGCGTTTTCCAAATCATATAAACTGATATTAAGCTCAAAGGGAAGCATCTCCATCAATTCGTCCAAAGGCTGGAGTAAATAACCATCATCATCCAGGCTATCAATCAATAAACCGATTATTCTTTTTTCACGATCGGAAATGTGATTCAAACATGAAGCCTGCGTATTCAAATACTCGCGCAAACTTGCGGGCTTAGCAGGAATTTGCATCATTGCATACTCATCCTCTTCAAGCGCACCATAAGAGGAAAAACCCTCCTGATACCATTCCAAATCATTCTCACTCCGCTCTTCGGTAAGAATTTTATCTTCAGCACTAGCCACTCCAGCCGAGGCACCATCGTGCTCAGGTAAATCATTAGCCGCGGAATTAACTGGCGGAAGGTCTGGCATATGCGCATTCCAATCTTCACTTAATTCCAACAATGGATTTTCTTGAACAATACGTTCAATCTCTTGATTTAATTCAAGTGTTGATAATTGCAGTAATCGTATTGACTGCTGTAATTGCGGTGTAAGCTTAAGCTGTTGAGACAGTTTTAGATGAAGCGTTGGTTTCATGATTAAAAATACACAGTTAGAATTTGTTCATTGTATTCACTGATTACAACCTACAACCGGAAGTGCTCTCCCAGATAAACTTCTCTAACTTGTTCATTGTCAATAATTTCCTCAGGCTTACCTTTAGCAAGTACTTGTCCTTCACTAATAATATAAGCTCGATCGCAAATACCTAATGTTTCACGAACATTATGATCAGTAATCAGCACCCCAATCTTTCGTTCCTTAAGAAACGCAACAACTTTCTGTATATCCAGAACCGCAATGGGGTCAACGCCGGCAAATGGCTCATCAAGCAAAATAAAACGCGGCTGCGAGGCTAACGCACGCGCTATTTCGACGCGACGGCGTTCTCCGCCAGACAAACTAATTGCAGAATTATTACGTAAATGGCTAATGTGCAAATCGTGTAATAAACCATCTAAATACCGCTGTTTTGTTTCTTCATCGAGATTTTGCAGTTCTAATACCGCAAGAATATTTTCTTCAACTGTTAAGCGCCTGAAAATGGATGCTTCTTGAGGTAAATAACTCAAACCAAGCTTTGCTCTCTGATGAATAGGAAGCTGGCTCAAATCTTGATCGTCCAGAAATATTGTCCCGCCATCGAGGGGTACAAGACCTACGATCATATAAAAGCATGTGGTCTTTCCTGCGCCATTCGGCCCCAATAGACCAATAACTTCACCGCTATTCAATGAAAAGGACGCATCTTTAACAACTGTGCGTGATTTATAACGCTTTTTTAAATTATTAGCTTTTAATTCACTCATTGCCTGGAATAATCTGGATTCTTAGTGCAATGTTAATTACCGGGCTATTCAGATTTATCTTTAGGTTGAATGGTAATACGTACGCGCTTATCTGGTCCTGTTGAGTCGCCGCGTTCTTTACTACCAATTACCTTAAAGAATTCAGTATTCATATCGTAAGAAATGTAGTCACCGTGCACTTCATCAAAACCCCGCTTCAATCGTGCTTGACGGAATAATTCAATTTTATCTGTTTTACTATCGTACTCAACCCTCTGGCTCCACCCTTCAACATACTCATCTAAACCGTCGCGCTTTTGGCGGAAACTTACAAGATCGCCAATCGCGGTTGCTTGCTTGAATCCATTAAGATCCTCTTTCATGATTACTTTATCAGCGCTAATCCGCATAGTGCCTTGAGTTAAAATTACATTCCCGGTAAATACACTGACTCGCGTGGCTTCTTTGCGGTTAACATCTTCGACCGTAGCGCGGTCGGCTTCAAGGTAAAGAGGTTTTTTTCGGTCTGCTCGCTCAGCCATTGCCGGCTGAATACATAACGACACGAGTAGCCATACAATAGAAATAGATTTCATTTATCTTAATTACTTGTTATCGACTGCTTTGACTCGTGACAAGAGTTCGATCACTCCTGTCTGATTATTCAATTCCATTCCGATCGCATTAATCGTAGTGTTCAATTTGGTAATCTTTACCGCTTGATCTGTCTTAACTAATCCTTCATCCGGAATAATATGCAAAAAATGGGTTACCAAAGTAATTTTGCTGCTTTCATCATCCGTCCCTCTTATTGCCGTAACATTATCTGACAAGTATACATCCTTACCTTTATTTCTAACTTCCGCGCGCTCTGCTTTAATGCGCATTAGAGGTTTTGCGGGCTCAGTGTTGATAAAACTGACATGTTCCATTTGTGTAATTTCATCGGTCACAAAGTGCAATAACTTTTCAGCGGTAAATTTTCGTTGCGTTGCTGTCCCATACTCCATTCTTATACCAGATAGATCTTCAGCGATATAATCAGGATTCTGAAATAAACTGCTATCTTTAGTCTGGTCGGATGGTCGAGTAATTTGATCCAACCACCAAGTTAGTAACAACAGAAAAATAAAAACAACTAGAAAAAAACTAATATGTAGGCGACTATGCATGAAAAATGCGAATTATAAAATTATTCCAACATATTCACTATTCAACAAAAAACTATTTTTTTGAATTATATCAGAAGTAAACCTTCTAATTTACCAATAGCTTTTTGTATGAATTCTCCATGACCTGCATTAAATGTAAACTTGAGCCTAATATTGTATGTAATATTGTGTTTTTTTAACTAATACTTATAAAGAAATATAGCATGCGTGCAGAAGCTTTAAAATTTGAAAATTACGATCAATTACAAGACGAGATATGCGCTGAGCGTATCATCGCCGCAAAAGGTGCATTAGGAAAACGCGCAGTTATTCTTGCACACCACTATCAACGCGCCGATGTATACCGTCATGCCGACTTAACAGGGGATTCCTTAAAACTCTCGTTTCTGGCAGCCCAAACCGATGCCGATTATCTAGTCTTTTGCGGTGTTCATTTTATGGCTGAGGTTGCAGACATACTTTCGAGTCCGCAACAAATAGCCATATTGCCGGATATGGCAGCGGGTTGCTCAATGGCTGACATGGCCAATCTTGCCAATGTTGAACGCGCTTGGCGCGAGCTTTCAGAATTGCTTAATCCCGATGAAGCAATCACTCCAGTTACATATATTAATTCCGCCGCAGACCTTAAAGCATTTTGCGGAGAACATGGTGGTATAGTTTGCACATCGAGTAATGCCGGAAAAGTTCTGGAATGGTCATTTAAGCAGCGCGAAAAAGTTTTGTTTTTCCCTGATCAGCATCTCGGACGCTGGAGTGGATATCAACTTGGTATATCACTGGAAGAAATGCCCGTATGGAATTTTGATGAGCCAATGGGCGGATTAACTGTAGAACAAATTAAAAAAGCAAAAATTTTATTGTGGAAAGGTCATTGTTCAGTGCATCAAATGTTCCAGCCTCAACACATTATCCGTTTCCGCAATCAATATCCGGACGGTATTGTCATTTCACATCCGGAATGTAACTTTGAAGTTTGCAAAGCATCGGATTATGTCGGTTCAACTGAATACATCATTAAAACTATCGCGGCTGCAAAAAGTGGCACGCGTTGGCTAGTTGGCACTGAACTGAATCTGGTGGGTCGTATTACCGAGGAATTTAAATCGCAAGGAAAAATCGTTCAGTTCATGTCGCCGATGGTGTGTATGTGTTCAACAATGGCGCGAATCGACCCGCAGCATCTAGCCTGGACTTTGGAAAATTTGGTACAAGGTGCCGTCGTAAACCAAATAAAAGTTCCCGAAGAAGAAGCTAAACTGGCGAGATTAGCATTGAATAGAATGCTGGAGATTTCATAGATAAGGCCGCTATGACGAATAATTTGCGCATCGCCAACCTCAATCATGCGCATAATTCTCATCCTTTCTATGTAAGTAGATCAGTATTTACATTGACGCGATGTATATTTCCAGCATGAGAAATCCTTGTTACGTTGAGAATAATGCGATCACCTTACTGCAAAACGGCGAAGAATATTTTCCGCAATTAAAAGCTGCTATTGATGGATCACAAATTGAAATACATCTCGAAGTTTATATTCTTGAAAGCGATACTATCGGCAAAAAAATTATAGAAGCACTAAAAAATGCAGTACAACGAGGGGTATCCGTTCACCTCCTACTTGATGGGTTTGGATCGCAAAATCTTTCTCAAACGGAAATAGAAAACATGCTTCAATCCGGTATTAAGCTGCTAATATTCAGACCGGAGTTTATTTTCTCTATGCCGCGACGCCACCGATTGCGCCGTATGCATCGCAAGATAGCTATTATCGATGCACAAATCGCTTTCGTTGGTGGAATTAATATTATCGATGATCAACATAACCCGGAAGGACTTACACCACGTTTTGATTATGCTGTTGCCATCAAAGGCCCTCTACTTGAACAAATTTATAAAGCTGTAAAGCATTTATGGAAGGTAGTGGCATGGGCACATTTAAAGAAACGCTGGACCCATCCCCCCATTCTTACACCAAGCAATAAATCTTGCGGTAACCAAAAAGCTGCCTTTGTCATTCGTGATAACTGGCGCCACCGGCATGATATTGAACATGCCTACCTAAATGCCATTCACCATGCCCGAACCGAGATCATAATTGCCAATGCTTATTTTTTGCCTGGCAGAAAGTTTAGTAACGCCCTGAAAAATGCTGCTCAACGTGGTGTTCAAGTTGTGCTTTTATTACAAGGTAAAATTGAATATCGTCTTCAATATCATGCAACCCAGGCACTCTATGAAAATCTCTTGCAGGCTGGAATAAAAATTTATGAATACAATCGCAGTTATTTACATGCAAAGGTTGCCGTGATCGATCAATTTTGGGCCACAGTTGGATCTTCCAACATCGATCCTTTCAGTTTGCTATTGGCACGCGAAGCCAATATTTTGATCGAAGACCATCAATTCGCTAATGAATTAAGAACAAGCTTGAAAATTGCCATTACGCAGGAATCATTATGCATCGCTTCAACTGACAAAAGCTTTTTGTCATGGCGAAGGATTATTGTAAACTGGTTAAGCTTTTATATTGTTCGCATTATACAAGGCATACTAGGCTACGATTGGTATGATAATGTCCGGTGATTATCAATAAATCTACGCAATCAAATCGAATGAAGCAGACACAATACGCGCGCAATAAATCAGAATTAACACCAGAACAACAAGAGCATGTTATTACAGCTGCGCGAATTCTAAATCATGGTGGTACGGTCGCATTTCCTACCGAAACTGTTTACGGTCTCGGTGCAGATGTAAACAATGCCATTGCAGTAAGAAAAATTTATGACATAAAGCAGCGCCCTCTCGATCATCCGCTTATTGTACATATTGGCGATATCTCGCAATTGAATTATTGGGCACAGGCTATACCTGAAGCGGCTTGGAAATTGGCATATACATTCTGGCCCGGTCCATTGACACTAATTTTGCACCGCAGCCAGCAAGTACCCGACAGTGTCACCGGCGGTCAGAATACTGTCGGCATAAGGATGCCAGCACACCCAATCGCACTGGCGCTACTCGATGAACTTGGATCTGGGAAAGCCTTAGCTGCACCATCAGCCAATCGCTTTGGACGCATCAGCCCGACGACCGCCTTGCATGTGCAGCAAGAATTGGGTGAAAGGGTCGACATGATTCTCGAAGGTGGCGCTTGTGAAGTAGGTTTGGAAAGCACTATCGTATGTTTTGATAAACAGTCAGTTAAAATACTGCGCCCGGGCGGAATTACTTGTCCGGAACTTGAAATGGCATTGGATATACCGGTCAATTTGGCAACCACTACCAACCAAACTATGCGTTTCTCCGGAATGCTGCCTGCGCATTATGCACCGATAACCCCACTGAGAATTTACCCTACGGAACAAATATGGCAGCAGGCTATCACATTAACTACACAAAAATTCCGCATACTTATTATGACTTGGTCGAAGGCCGATAAACCACAATTTTCAGATCACATTATCGGACACTGCGCCATGCCGGCCGATCCCATTGCTTATGGCAAACAATTGTATGCAAAATTACGTCAATTCGATGAAGAAGCATTTGATTATCTTTTGATTGAATCTCCTCCTAATCACCCAAGCTGGCTGGCCATCGCCGATCGATTACAACGTGCCAGCTATCATTCTTCAAACATATGTTGAGTTATCGCTATGAACACATGTAATAAATTACAAGCAGTATTATTCGATGTTGACGGTACTCTGGCAGACACGGAACAAGATGGACACCGTCTAGCGTTCAATGCCGCATTCCACGATTTTGGTCTTAGCTGGAACTGGGATATCGATCTTTATGGTAAATTGCTGCAAATTACCGGTGGAAAAGAACGGATACGGCATTACATGGAACAATATGCACCAGCCACCCTTGAAAGAAGTGATCTGCCGGAGTGGATCGGTAGCCTGCATAAGGCCAAAACCAAGTATTTTGAATCTTTAATGGAAACTGGCCATATCCCATTGCGCCCTGGCGTAGCACGGTTAATTCAAGAATTGCATCAAGAAAAAGTAAAGCTTGCGATTGCAACCACAACCACTATGGAGAATGTCATGGCTCTGCTAAAGTCGACTTTAGGTGAAGCATCCATTGAATGGTTTGCGGTAATCGGTGCCGGCGATATTGTTCCCAAGAAAAAACCCGCACCCGACATTTATCACTGGGTGCTAAATCAACTCAAATTATCACCGCATCAATGTATCGCAATTGAAGATTCAGAAAATGGCCTTAAATCGGCAATGGCGGCAAACCTAGCAACTCTCGTTACAGTTAGCGGTTATACCCGATTACAAAATTTTAACGGGGCAGTCGCAGTGCTCTCAGATCTTGGTGAACCATTCCGACCATTTACTCATATAAGTGGAGATACACTCGGAAAACAATGGGTTGATTATCAACTGCTTAACAAAATAATTGAAGATGCGCTATATCATTGACAGCCGCTATTTCGCTATGACAAGGAATCTAGTAAATTTCAAACTAAACTAGCCGAGTTCAGAGTTTCGATAATTGAGAAATTCCTTTCGATTTGTATGGTTGGAGTTTGCTTAAAAAAATCTAACGAACTTATTTTAGATAATGGGAACTTTATCGGGTATTCGTTCACAAATCGATAATGATATTACGTATCTAAATATCAATAAATGAAAATCCGCATTGAATTCAATACAAACCTCATCGCTGTTTAGCGATTCTTTTTATTCATTAACTGAACGGGGTAACAATATGAAACTATCACAGGTTATTACTATTTTGAATTTTTTAGCATTAATTTTCGCTTCGCAAGCAATCGCTGCAAATATAAATCCGCATACCACTGAAGCCATTAAACACGCTGAATCAGCACAGACACACGGAAAATCTGGACACACTAAGGTATTACTGGAGCATGCACAAGAAAGCCTCATTCATGCCAAAGAAGCGGAAAAAGAGCTTACTGAAACCCAGAAGGAGTACATAGCCGAATCAATTAAACATTTAGACGAAGCAATTGCGCACGCCAAACAAGATCATGCCGATGTGGCAACTAAGCATGTAACAGAAGCACTACGGCACATGCATGAGGCAACGGGAAAATAAACCGATCCAGAATCTATTAAAAAAAGCGGATCTCGTTTTATCTGCTTTTTTTATCTTTATCGATTTTGATTCTAAGACTCTCAGATTTGAATTGAGTGTTCCAATTGCCTTATGGGTGGGTTTATCTAACGGACCAGGCCTTAACTGCTACACCTCATGCATTAAAAAAATTTTTATTCCGAAAAAAACTCACGGGCTTTATCCATCCACGATTTTGCTCTAGGGCTGTGTCGGGAACCATCTTTAAGACTAATTGCTTCTAACTCTTCTAATAACTCTTTCTGGCGAGCTGTTAATTTAACCGGTGTTTCCACAATAACATGGCAAAGTAAATCACCTTTGTCATGACTACGAACACCTTTAATTCCCTTCCCTCGTAAACGGAAAATCTTACCTGTTTGCGTTTCTGCAGGAACTTTAATCTTTGCATGCCCTTCCAACGTAGGTACCTCAATTTCTCCTCCTAACGCCGCCACACTGAAACTGATGGGAATTTCACAATGCAGATGATCACCTTCACGGCGAAAAACAGAATGGGCTGACAAATGCACAACCACATATAAATCACCCGGCGGTCCACCGTTCAGACCGGCTTCACCTTCACCGGAAATGCGAATGCGATCACCGTCATCCACCCCAACTGGAATTTTTACATTCAGGGTCTTGTGTTGTTTGACACGCCCGGTACCATGACAAACCGTACAAGGTTGTGTGATGATTTTTCCATTGCCTTGACACTTGGGGCAAGTTTGCTGGATTGAGAAAAAACCCTGCTGCATTCTCACTTGTCCATGACCATTACAAGTTGGACAAGTTTTAGGAGAAGTGCCTGGCTTGGCACCATTACCATGACAGGTATCACATTTTTCCGTGGTAGGAATGCGAATTTTTGTTTCAGTGCCTTGGGCTGCTTGCTCTAAAGATATTTCCAGGTTATAACGTAAATCAGAGCCGCGATGCATATTCGATCGTCCGCTACGAGTGCCAAAAATATCTCCGAAGATGTCACTAAATGCATCGCTAAATCCTTGTGCACCAGCTCCGCCTGCCGCATTGCCATTAATACCGGCATGACCCAACTGGTCGTAGATGGCACGTTTATTTGCATCGGTCAGCACTTCATAAGCTTCCTTGGCTTCTTTGAACATTTCCTCCGATTTAACATCACCCGCATTGCGATCAGGGTGATATTTCATAGCTAACCTACGGTAGGCTTTCTTAATCGTATTTTCATCAGCATCACGGCCAACACCAAGGACTTCATAATAGTCACGCTTATTCATATTAATTTTCTACCAGCGCAATAAAATTCATAACATCATGTATTATAACAGAAAATAACAAAAGAACGCAGAGGACGTAGAAAGAAATACCGAAGTTTTCATTTCACGCCTCTGCGTTCAGCTTGTACCGCGACAATCGTTATTTTTTATTTTTGACTTCTTCAAATTCCGCATCAACAACTTCACCTTCAACCGGTTTTTCACTTTTACCAGCAGCAGCCTCGGCACCTGGCTGCGTCGATTGATCCGTTTGCTCTTTTTGTTGATACATTTTTTCAGCCAATTTATGCGAAGCTTCGGTTAAAGCTTGTGTTTTTGCATCAATATCCTCTTTTTTATCAGTCTTAAGCACATCCTCGGCTTCTTTTAAAGCAGTTTCAATTTTTGCTTTTTCCGCATCGTCGAGCTGATCTCCGTATTCTTTCAAGGATTTCTTAACAGAATGAATCATGGCATCACATTGATTGCGACTAGAAACCAATTCAAGTGCTTTATGATCCTCTTCTGCATGTGCTTCGGCATCTTTTACCATCCGTTCAATCTCATCATCCGACAAACCTGAACTAGCCTGAATCTTGATTTTGTTTTCTTTGCCTGTGGCTTTGTCTTTAGCCGATACGTGTAAAATACCATTCGCATCAATATCAAATGTTACTTCGATTTGCGGCATTCCGCGTGGTGAAGGTGGAATATCACTTAAATTGAATTGCCCCAAGCTTTTGTTGCCCGAAGCCATCTCGCGTTCACCTTGCAAAACATGGATAGTCACTGCTGTCTGATTATCTTCTGCAGTAGAAAACACCTGCTGCGCCTTCGTTGGGATCGTAGTGTTTTTTTGAATCAGCTTGGTCATTACTCCACCCAGTGTTTCAATACCGAGCGATAAAGGTGTTACATCCAACAGCAAAACATCTTTTACGTCACCTTGTAAAACACCGCCTTGAATGGCCGCACCGACAGCAACTGCTTCATCGGGATTCACATCTTTGCGCGGTTCTTTACCAAATATTTCCTTAACCTTGTCTTGAACTTTGGGCATGCGTGTTTGACCGCCAACCAGAATCACATCATCAATATCTGATGCACTCAAGCCTGCATCCTTCATAGCAGTACGGCAAGGCCCAACCGTGCGTTCGATTAGCTCTTCCACAAGGCTTTCCAATTTGGCACGGGTAATTTTGACAGCCAAGTGTTTTGGACCCGAAGCATCTGCTGTGATATACGGTAAGTTAACTTCGGTTTGCTGGCTGGACGATAATTCAATTTTAGTTTTTTCCGCAGCGTCTTTCAGACGCTGCAATGCCAGCATATCTTTTTTCAGATCGATACCGGTCTCTTTCTTAAATTCATCGACCAAATACTCAATCACCCGTGAATCAAAATCTTCACCCCCGAGGAAAGTATCGCCATTAGTCGCCAAGACTTCAAATTGATGTTCACCTTCAATTTCAGCAATTTCGATAATTGAAATATCAAAAGTCCCACCGCCCAAATCATATACCGCAATTTTTCGGTCGCCTTCTTTCTTATCCAGACCAAAAGCAAGTGCAGCAGCAGTGGGTTCATTAATGATACGTTTTACCTCCAGGCCGGCGATTCGTCCCGCATCTTTAGTTGCCTGTCGTTGTGAATCGTTAAAATAAGCAGGTACCGTAATGACCGCTTCGCTAACTGTTTCACCCAGATAATCTTCCGCGGTTTTCTTCATTTTCAGCAATACTTGTGCAGAAACTTCAGGCGGCGCAATTTTTTTGCCACGAACCTCTACCCATGCGTCATTATTATCGGCTCTGATGATACTGTATGGCACCATTTTAATGTCTTTTTGCACCATATCTTCGTCGAAACGGCGCCCAATTAAGCGTTTCACCGCAAACAAGGTGTTTTTGGGATTAGTTATCGCCTGACGCTTCGCCGAAGCACCCACTAAAATTTCTCCTTCTTCAGTGTATGCGACAATTGAAGGAGTGGTGCGAGCACCTTCGGAGTTTTCAATAACCTTCGGTTTCCCGCTTTCCATTACGGCTACACAAGAGTTGGTGGTACCTAAATCGATACCAATAATTTTTGCCATGTTTTAGATCCTTTTAAAAATTGATTCAGCTTTTTAACTGATCTGAAAGTGGAGATACTGGATAAAAAATCAAGAGTCTTTTGCTTTTGAAACTGATACGAGAGCAGGGCGAATTACGCGCTCATGCAATTTGTAGCCTTTCTGCATTACTTCAACCACGGTATTAGGAGCCATTTCCGAATCGATCATGCACATTGCTTGATGTTGATGCGGATCAAATTTTTCTCCTTTAGGATTGATTACCACGATACCAAATTTATCAAAAGCACCGATTAATTGCTTCTGAGTCAGTTCCATACCGTTTTTAAAACTCTCTAAGCTTGCATTTTCAACTGTTAGTGCTGCATCCAAGCTATCCATCACACTCAATAATGCCCCCGCAAAATTCTCAATGGCATATTTATGTGCATTCGTCACATCGGTTTGGGCACGCTTGCGGATATTTTCAGTTTCGGCTTTTGCTCGCATCCAAGCATCGTGATGTTCTGCCGCTTTAATTTCAGCTTCTTTCAACAAATGCTCAAAGTTAGATGATTGTTCTTGTTTCGATTCAGTAGAAATTGTTGCATCGTTGGTTATGCCTGGAATTTTGGTTTCCTCAGATGCAAGTGACGTTTCTACTTGATTTGACTCTAAATTGCTTGAATTTTCTGAACTCTGCATTATACCTCCTAATTAGTTAGAAGCTAATATTGGGTCACAGATTTCAATTTCAAGCATTCCAACGAAATAATTTACACGTATATCAATAATCACTTCTAAATAAGAAAGTTACTCGTAAATATGATTGGATCGTTGGACGATTCCTCGAGCCAAGATACTTGCCTTTCCGATATAGTTTTGAGGAGTCATGGCAAGTAAGCGCACTTTCTCATTTTCTGGAATGTTTAGGTCGGCAATAAACCGATGAAGCCCTTCTCTAGTAATACCATTCTTACCACGTGTCAATGCTTTTAGTTGCTCATAGGGATTCGCTATTTTATAGCGTCGCATGACGGTTTGAATGGGTTCAGCCAATACTTCCCAGGCACTATCTAAATCATTTAATAACTGGGCCGGATTGGCTTCCAACTTATTCAATCCCTTCGCACATGAATCATAAGCCAATAGTGTATGACCTAATGCCACCCCCATATTGCGCAACACTGTCGAATCAGTTAAGTCCCTCTGCCAGCGAGAAACCGGTAATTTCTCACTAAAATGTCTTAGTAGGGCATTGGCTATACCCAAATTACCCTCCGAATTTTCAAAATCTATCGGATTGACTTTATGAGGCATCGTGGAAGAACCGACTTCGTCATCTTTAGTTTTTTGCTTGAAATAACCGAGTGAGATATACCCCCAAATATCGCGGTTAAGATCCAACAAAATTGTATTAATTCGTGCATATGCATCGAACAATTCTGCAATAGAGTCGTGGGGCTCAATTTGAGTCGTATAAGGATTAAATTGCAATCCGAGCCGCTCAACAAAACGCTGGGCAAATTTCTCCCAATCTAGATTTGGATAAGCAGTTAAGTGTGCATTGTAATTTCCAACTGCACCGTTGATCTTTCCTAATAACACAACGGCAAGAAGCCGTTTTTTTCCATGATGTAACCGAAAAACTACATTCGCCAACTCTTTTCCCATCGTCGTTGGGCTAGCTGGCTGGCCATGGGTCCGTGATAACATCGATAAATCAGCTAATTGTTGCGCCAGTTCTGCCAAACGATTAATTACTGCATCAAGAGCAGGAAGCATGACTTGCTCCAAACTCGATTTGAGCATTAGGTTATAGGCTAGATTATTGATATCTTCGGAAGTGCAAGCAAAATGGATAAATTCCGTGACTTGAGTGATTTCTGCATTGCTGGCAAATACTTGTTTTAACCAATATTCGACAGCTTTTACATCATGATTAGTCGTACCTTCAATGGTTTTAACTGCTTCTGCATCCGCAACCGAAAAGTTTGACACCAGCTCATCCAATTGCGCTTTAGTTTTAGCGGTAAAAGATGCCACTTCTGCAATTTCTGGTTCATCGCTTAATGCTTTAAGCCAAGCTATTTCAACACAAACCCGATGTTGAATCAAAGCAAATTCACTGAAATAATTTTGCAGAATCTTAGTCTTAGAACTATAGCGCCCATCCAATGGCGATAATGCGGTAATCGCTGAGAATTTCATGTGAATTATTAATTCTGGAAATTTTCATTTTAACATGGAGAGAGAAATTTGACTGACTAGACAACCGGCAACAGCGGAACTAATGTACAAAAACAAATGCTACTGAAGTTTTCTAAAATTAGGGATTGTAATTTCCACTACAGCTACTTAATTAATAATCTTATTTTATACTTTTAGCTCACATTCAACCGCTACGGAATTTATCGGATGGTGATATTTTTGTGGCAGGAAAAATTTTTTCGTGTATTTCCAGTAGAGTATAAATTTCCTGTATGACCTCAAGTGGAAATCCTCTCCTATTTCGTTCCTTCTCAACAACAAGTAGTTTATTCACGTAGGTATAGAGCTCTTTGTAACCCCAGTGCAATTTAATCATTTCTACGACTTTGGGGTAGCTCAAATCTAACAACGATTCACTGTCACCTAGGTAGGCTTTAAATTCTTTAATTGAATTTTTCAATGACATGATATATTCCTTTATTCAGTAAAACTCTATGGACAAATATGTCTAAAATAAACCGTGGGATGATTGCTTACTTTTATTTCTGAGTTACGGTTTTATTTTTATAAAGTTAAATAAATCTACGTTGCTTGCAAGGTTATTGAACATTTTTTCAAAATAAATCAGCACAAGCAGAACAGCCGGAAGTATGACTAAGTAATTTCGCAACTTAATTTTTTGAAAATGACACCATGAGCCAACCTAAAAAAATTAAAATATTGTTTGTCTGCATGGGCAACATTTGCCGTTCCCCGACTGCCGATGCGGTTTTTCGACACTATGTCAGATCTGCAGGGGTCGACCATTTAATCGAGGTAGATTCGGCTGGTACGCATGCTTACCATATCGGTAATCCGCCGGATGAGCGTTCGCAGCGCAGTGCATTGAAACGCGGTTACATAATGGACGACCTGCGTGCACGGTCAGTAGAATCGAGTGATTTCGATGAATTTGATTACATTTTGGCGATGGACAAGGAAAACTTGAGATTATTGCAGCAGCGCAGTCTGCGTCACCATCATGACAAAATTCATTTGTTTATGAAATATGGAGAAAGCTACGATGATAATACGGAAGTGCCCGATCCTTATTTCGGCGGCCATCAAGGTTTTGAATTGGTGCTGGATATGGTGGAAGAAGCCAGTCAAGGCTTACTCAAACATCTGCACGAAACCATCATTTTGAACAGGAATCTCATATGAAAACAAAAGCTGCCGTCGCCTGGAAGGCAGGCGACCCGCTAACCATCGAAGAAATCGATCTGGAAGGCCCGAAATCCGGCGAAGTACTGGTCGAAATCAAAGCCACCGGCATTTGCCATACCGATTATTACACATTGTCCGGTGCCGATCCAGAAGGCTTGTTCCCTGCGGTTCTCGGCCATGAAGGTGCGGGCGTGGTAGTCGATGTTGGCCAAAATGTCAAATCGCTGCGCAAAGGCGATCACGTAATTCCGTTGTACACACCTGAATGCCGCGAGTGCAAATTCTGCTTATCGAAAAAAACCAATTTGTGCCAAGCGATTCGCGCCACGCAAGGCAAAGGCCTGATGCCGGACAGCACGTCGCGTTTTTCTATCGACGGCAAGCCGCTGTTTCATTACATGGGTACTTCCACATTCTCCAACTATACCGTAGTACCTGAAATCGCATTAGCTAAGATCCGTCAAGATGCACCGTTCGACAAAGTATGTTACATCGGCTGCGGTGTTACCACCGGACTCGGTGCCGTGATTTATACCGCTAAGGTCGAAGCCGGTGCCAACGTCGCGGTGTTCGGCCTGGGTGGCATTGGGTTGAATGTGATTCAAGGCGCCCGCATGATCGGTGCCGATAAAATCATCGGCATCGATATTAACCCGGAACGTGAGGAAATGGCGCGCAAATTCGGCATGACACATTTTATCAATGCAAACAACGTGCCCAACCTCGTCGACGCTATAGTGCAACTGACCGACGGTGGGGCAGATTACAGTTTCGAATGCATCGGTAACACCAAAGTGATGCGTCAAGCTTTGGAATGTACGCACAAAGGCTGGGGGCGCAGCATCATCATCGGCGTCGCCGACGCCGGTGCCGAAATCAGCACGCGGCCATTCCAACTGGTTACCGGACGTAAGTGGGAAGGCTCCGCATTTGGTGGCGCGCGTGGGCGCACCGATGTACCGAAAATCGTTGACTGGTACATGGAAGGCAAAATCGACATCGACTCGTTGATCACGCATACGCTAAATCTGGACAACATCAACGAAGGCTTCCGCCTAATGAAGGCGGGCGAATCGATTCGCTCCGTGGTGATTTATTGATGGTTGCTTTGGAGACTCGCAGCCAGCACCGTTGCTTCGACGGCATCCAAGGCTATTACCAGCATCCATCCACGGCCATCAGTCTGCCGATGCGCTTCTCGGTGTATCAACCGCCGCAAGCGAAGCAGCAGCGCGTTCCGGTCGTGTTTTTCCTTGCCGGACTCACCTGCACCGAAGAAACCTTCATGATCAAAGCCGGAGCGCAACGTTATGCTGCCGAATACGGCCTGATGCTGGTATCGATGGACACCAGCCCGCGCCAAACCGGCATTACCGGGGAAACCGATGCCTGGGATTTCGGTGCCGGCGCGGGATTTTACTTGGATGCAACGCAAACTCCCTGGTCGCAGTACTACCGCATGGAAAACTACATCACGCAGGAATTGCACAACATTGTGATCGAACAATTCCCCGCCGACCCAGATCGCATCGGCATTTTTGGTCACTCGATGGGTGGACATGGCGCGTTGATCCTGGCGCTGCGCTATCCCGACCTGTTCCACTCGGTTTCAGCATTCGCACCAATCTGCGCTCCAATGCGCTGTCCATGGGGGCAAAAAGCATTTCGCAATTACCTAGGCGAAGATCAGCAAAATTGGCGCAAATACGACACCACCGCGCTGATCGAAGACGGCCGCCGTGTACCGGATATGTTTATTGATCAAGGCTCAGACGATCAATTCCTGGCGGAACAGCTAAACCCTGACATCCTGAAAAAGGCCTGCCGTGAAGCGAATCAAAAACTCACGCTACGCTTTCATAGCGGCTACGACCATAGTTATTATTTCATTAGCACTTTTATTAGCGAGCATTTAAGATATCATTGCGATGTATTATCATAATTGATGGTTTTCTAGATTATGAAGCCGGGTTAAATGAATATTAAACCGATTCATTGGCCCGAAATTTACCAAATGCCTTGATTAATACATCAATAGATCGTTAAAAAATACCGCACTTCCAAATTGAATCCGGGCCAGCGTCCAATTCACTTTCTTCATTTAATACTATGTAACATTTCTAACAGACTCTTGCAGAACGCTTCTGGGAGCGCTGATGCTTGTAATAAATAGGTGAGAAATGGCGTTTATGCTTAATAAATGAGCACCTTGTGCATCTCTTAACATCCTAACGGTAATCGGATAGTTTCTCACCGGCCTGTTAATGCGGCGTATATTTTTTTACCAGCGTGTAAGCAAATATGAAGTTATTGATATCGCCACGTCGTACCTTGTGCACTATCTTCGAGAATGATTCCTTGCTCCTGAAGATTCTTTCGAATCCTATCTGCTTCATCATACCGGCCTTCCTTGCGCGCATTAATTCGTTGTTGAATTAATAGTTCAATCTTATCTGTTGCAAGAGAATTCGATTCACTCATTACAGCTTTATTTTGCAAGTAATCTTGCGGATTCTGTTGCAATAAGCCTAAGAAGCTTCCCAGCCTTTTCAATAAACTCGCACTTTCCTTCGAACCGGATTTATTAATACCGCTGGCAAGTTCAAATAATACAGAGATTGCTTCGGGGGTATTGAAATCGTCGTTCATCGCATCGCGGAATTTCCGCGCCACAGCATTATTCCAATCTATTTCTGAAACCTCGTTTGTGTCAACATCTTTAAGAGCAATATACAACCGGTCAAGCGCTAATTTCGTATCTTTAAGATGATGATCAGAGTAATTTAACGGACTGCGATAATGTGCACGCAAAATAAAAAATCGAACGACTTCGGCTTGATAATGTTTTAATATTTCTCGAACTGTAAAAAAATTTCCCAACGATTTTGACATTTTTTCATTATCAACTCTTACAAATCCATTGTGCATCCAATAATTCACAAATGGATGATCATGCGCTCCTTCACTTTGCGCAATTTCATTTTCATGATGTGGAAATTGCAAATCTTGACCGCCTCCATGAATATCAAAATGTATTCCTAAGAGCTGCTCGCTCATGGCTGAGCATTCAATATGCCAGCCAGGACGCCCTTTCCCCCACGGAGAATCCCAACTGGGTTCCCCAGGCTTAGCCGATTTCCACAAAACAAAATCCAACGGATCCGTTTTATTTGCATCTATCTCTACACGTTGACCAGCACGCAAGTCATTCAGAGATTTGCCAGAAAGTTTCCCATATTCGGGAAAACTATGTACTGCATAATAAACATCACCGTTACTGGCTGGATAAGCAAGTTTCTTATCAACTAAAACTTGAATCATATGAATCATATGTTCCACATAGCTTGTTGCACGTGGTTCATAGCTAGGTTGTGTCACACCCAGCGCGGCAGAGTCTTCATGCATAGCCTGAATAAAACGATTCGTTAGATTCTCAATCGATTCATTATTTTCTTGCGCACGCTTAATAATTTTGTCGTCAATATCGGTAACATTACGTACATAAGTCACGGCAAAATTTTCAGCCTTGAACCAACGCACCACCATATCAAATACAACCAATACTCTGGCATGACCTAAGTGGCAATAATCATAAACAGTCATACCACACACATAAATTTTTACTTCTTTGGGTATTAATGGCACGAAATCTTGTTTTTCTCGGGCGATTGAGTTATAAATTTTAAGCATAGGGAATGGGATCGATAAAATGTAGAATTACTTATCTTCGCAATGAAATTTTAGATATACTCGAACTCGAGAAAACCATAAAATCATCGAGTATAACATAATGCAAAAAACAAACGCTTATCCACACTATAGAACGTTCTCAGCAGGATTACATATGCTCAAGCAATTCAGCCAAATCTTTTTTTTTCTTTTTTTGTTTATTGTAAGTCTGAGCACCCAAGCCGAAAACACAAAGGTTGAAATAAAAACAAACCAAGGAAATGTGGTATTGGAGCTTTATCCTGATAAGGCACCTATAACAGTACGAAATTTTTTGCAGTACGTTGATGATGGATTTTACAAAAATACTATATTTCATAGAGTTATACCAGATTTCATGATCCAAGGCGGTGGTATCGATACATCTTTTTCTCAGAAGCCAACACGTTCTCCCATACAAAACGAAGCAGCTAATGGTTTAAAAAACGAAACAGGAACAATTGCAATGGCACGCACATCGGACCCTCATTCTGCTACAGCGCAATTCTTTATCAATGTGGCAAATAACGATTTCTTAAACTACAAAGCACCCAGTCAAAGCGGATTTGGTTATACGGTATTTGGCAAAGTAATCAGCGGCATCGACGTGGTTAAGAAAATTGCAGCAATGCCAACCGGTCCCAAAGGTCCATTTGCTAGTGATGTACCCAAAACCAGTGTAGTCATTGAAGATATGCTTAGAATCCCAGTAGCTGAAAAATAACAAATTAAAAAAAGGACTTATATGGTTAAATTACAAACCAATTTTGGTACGATTACACTTGAACTCGATAGCGAAAAAGCACCGGAAACTGTGCAAAATTTTCTTAACTACGTAACCAGCGGTTTTTATGATAATACGTTGTTTCATCGTGTTATCGACGATTTCATGATTCAGGGCGGTGGATTTGAACCTGGAATGAAGCAAAAAGAAACTCTCTCGCCTATTCAGAACGAAGCTGCAAATGGCCTGAAAAATGAAGCTTATACCATTGCTATGGCTAGAACTGCCGATGTTCATTCGGCCACGGCACAATTTTTCATCAATGTAACCAACAATGGATTTCTCAATTATAAATCTTCATCACCGCAAGGCTATGGTTACTGTGTGTTCGGTAAGGTAGTAGAAGGGCAGGATGTGGTCGATAAAATAAAGAAAGTCAAAACCGGTGATTGTGCCGGACATCAAAATGTTCCTCTAGAAGATGTCGTGATCGAAAAAGCCGAAGTTATCTAATAATTTTTCCAAACCGGAATTTCGTGAAAAAATACCGCAACATCGAAATAAATCTATTTGGCACTATTTATGGAGTAAAAGCAATCTTGAGCAAATATGGTTTCGAACTTCTTAAGAAATCAGTAGTTGCCTTAAGATAACCCGCGTGCCAAATCATTTTGAAGATCTTGAACAGCTTCTAATCCCACCGCAATGCGCAATAATCCATCAGATATTCCTGCCGCATCTCGGGCTTCTTGACTGATACGGGCATGCGTCGTTGTGGCAGGATGCGTTAAGGTACTCTTAACGTCACCAAGATTAGCGGTAATCGAAATCAAGCGAGCAGAGTCAATAACCCGCCAGGCCGCGTTTCTACCACCCCGAACTTCGAAAGTAACAATTCCGCCTCCGGATTTTTGCTGGCGTTTTGCCAGTTCATACTGAGGATGTGAAGGCAATCCAGGATAAAAAACTCGCGTTACATTAGACTGTGACTCTAACCATTTCGCAAGTTGTAGCGCGTGCTCGGAGTGGGCGTCCATACGAATTTTAAGTGTTTCAAGACCCTTCAGAATAATCCAGGCGTTAAATGCACTCAGCGTCGGCCCGGCTGTTCGTAAAAATCCATATATGCCTCCATCCATTAACAAATCCCGATTGCCTAACACGGCCCCTCCTAATACCCTACCTTGACCATCCAAGTATTTGGTTGCGGAATGAATAACAATATCGGCACCTAACTCAAGCGGTTTTTGTAGAATCGGTGTGCAGAAGCAATTATCAACAACTAACCATATCTTGGCTTTTTTTGAAAGTTGCGATAATTGAGTAATATCAGATAGTTCGGTTAGCGGATTTGATGGCGTTTCCAAGAAAAAAAGCTTAGTATTCGCTTTTATTGCAGTTTCCCAGGATTCAATATCAGTTGCAGATACAAATGTTGTTTCGATATTGAATTTACTTAATATATTATTAAATAAATTGACTGTTGCACCGAATATACTGCGCGAAGCGACAATATGATCTCCAGCGGACAATAACCCCATGATACATGCAAGTATTGCTGACATACCCGATGAAGTCGCTACGCATGCTTCGGCACCTTCAAGTTTGGCAAGCCGTTCTTCAAATGCTGACACCGTGGGATTGGTAAATCTGGAATATATGTTACCTGATTCATTTCCTATAAAACGTGCCGCTGCTTGCGCGGCACTATCAAAAACAAAACTAGATGTCAGATACATTGCTTCAGAATGCTCATTAAATTGGCTGCGATGTATACCTGTACGAATTGCGAGAGTTTCTGGCTGCAAATCATCTGACATATTCAATAAGGTCCTCCATAAACGCTAAAACCCTTAGCAGGTAAATATTCTTATAACTTCTTCAAGATAATCGAACGATTGTCACGATCAAAAGTAATAATTATCGTATGCGTTGAAAAATGAGTTAATCAGAAACAACTAAACTTAAATCAAGCTGAGTAGTAGATCGTGAGCGCAATAAGGAAGAATTCGAATTGCGTTGTAATTCAATGTTTCGGAGGTATTCGGATGTAACATCACCGGTAATATAATTTCCATCAAAGCAAGAAGTTTCAAATTTTTTTACTGTGGGTGATATTTTGGAAACAGCCTCATTGAGCGCATCCAAATCTTGAAAAATAAGATAATCGGCATCAATTTCTCTACAAATTTCTTCAGTACTGCGATCTGTGGCAATTAATTCTTGCCGTGTTGGCATATCAATGCCATAAACATTTGGATATCTGATCGGTGGAGCGGCGGAAGCAAAAAATATCTTGTTAGCACCTGCCTCGCGCGCCATTTGAACGATTTCCCGGCTTGTCGTGCCTCGTACGATGGAATCATCAACCAGTAATACATTCTTGCCGCGAAATTCTACGCTCATGGCATTTAATTTTTGTCTCACCGATTTCCGTCGTTGTTGCTGGCCAGGCATGATAAAAGTACGGCCAACGTATCGATTCTTGACAAACCCTTCACGAAAATTCACTCCCAATCGATTGGCAAGTTGCAAAGCACTGGGCCGGCTCGAATCGGGTATTGGAAAAACGACATCAATATCAAGATGATGCATTGATCTGGCAATCTTTTCAGCCAGATATTCACCCATGTTGAGTCTAGCCTCATAAACAGAAATACCATCAATTACTGAATCAGGTCTAGCTAAGTAAACGTACTCAAAAATACAAGGATTGAGAGAGTGCTTTATTGCACATTGTTTGTTATAGAAATTACCGCCTTCATCAATAAAAATTGCTTCGCCAGGAGCTACATCGCGTATCAATTTGAAACCAAGTGAGTCAAGTGAAACGCTTTCTGAAGCAATTAAATATTCATCACCTAGATCATTTTGATTAACGCCAAATACTAATGGTCTTATTCCATGTGGATCACGAAAAGCAAGCAAACCATAACCAGCAATCATCGCTACTACCGCATAAGCACCCCTGCAACGCCTATGTACGCCGGATACGGCAGCAAAAATTGTTTCAGGATCCAGCTGATAATTTCGGGAAGCGGCTTGCAATTCGTGAGCAAGTACATTCAGTAAGACTTCAGAGTCAGAATTAGTATTGACATGCCGTAAATCTGCTTTAAACAACTCTTCGGTCAATTGTCCCGTATTGGTCAAATTGCCATTATGACCCAACACAATACCAAATGGAGAATTAACATAAAAAGGCTGCGCTTCAGCAGAAGAACTTGCAGAGCCGGCCGTAGGGTAACGAACATGACCGATCCCCATATTGCCATTTAGTGCGCGCATGTTTCTGGTTCGAAATACATCGCGCACCAAACCACACCCTTTATGCATGTGAAAAGTATTGCCCTGTGCGGTCACAATACCGCTCGCATCCTGTCCGCGATGCTGCAACATCAATAAACCATCATAAAGTAATTGATTGACCGGTGATTGTGCAACGATACCGAGAATCCCACACATAGAAATACTCCGAAATTTTGCTTCTATCAGTTTATTAAATACCAACTTGAAATAAAAGCCATTTTACACCTTATCGTAAAGAACATTAAAAGTCATTGAAATTGAGAGCTTTCTTTTCTATCATAATTTATATGCTTTGATAAATCGTCAGGCAACCATGGCAGCACTTGCATCGCCACAGCTTCCATAGGCTGACTCAATGCAGCTTGTTGCCAAAAACTCTGTTTTGGAATGGCCGTCAAGCCTGCTAATAAAACCATCAACGTTACAATAATTAATGCTCTTAAAAAACCGAATACAGAACCCAAAAGACGATCGATAAATCCTAATCCAACACCTTTAATAAGTGCCGACAAAAGCATGGTTAATAATGCGGTCATCAACAATATTAAAAGAAATGTTAAAACGAAAGCAATTGAAAATCTTAAGGTTTCACCGGTTATTTCAGCCGGAAGAAACTGTTCAAAATATGAGGTATAAGCACCGGCTATAATAAATGCCACTATCCAACCCGCTATGGATAATGTCTCCCGAACAAACCCTCTCATGATACTTAAGGAAATTGAAACTAGAAAAATTGCGGCAACAATATAATCAAAAACGGTCATTAATAAAATTGAGATAGGTTTAAAGATTTAGATATATCTTTACAATTAAAACAAAACATTATGATTATCAATAGAAAATTTATTTGATTGTCACTACGCCATCAAAACCAGCCTTTTTCAACTTCTTAATTTCGTGTTCTGCAGCAGCTCGAGTTGGAAACGATCCAATTCTTACTCGTGTTACCTCGCCATTTCCCGTTTTAAGGGTTTCAGTATAGGCTTTGAACCCATTGAATATTAAATTCTCGACCTGTTGCTTGGCTTTTCCTTGGTCGGAAAAAGCACCCAGTTGCACTACAAATTCTTTTGATATTTCTGTCGCTGCAGGTTTACTATCGGGAATATTCTTACTTTCTGCCGAATTGATGACGGTTGTTGCAGCAATATTTCTTGCTTCGGAAGCAGGTTTACTTTCAATTTTCGGTTTAATACCAGGAATCGGAGTACGCTTCCGTTCACTGAATTCCTCCATCGCTTCCAACTCATCGGGGGGGTTATTCTTGGATTCTTCTTGCCAACCGGAAAGTGGATATCCATCGTCGACTGCATTCTGCTCAGAAAATTCTTGTTTGGGTGGAATCATTGCAATTTCTGCTCGGCTATTTTTATCTGACGCAGGTAAGTTAATTGCAATTTCATGCTGCTCATTATCAGACTTGGGTTCATCAAAAATAATTGGCAAAACAATTACAGAGAAAACGACTAACACAATCGCTCCTACCAGTCGCCTTCTAGCACGTTTTCTTAATAATAGTTCTTCTTCACTGACATTCTTATTCATTTGAAGTATCCGATCATTTTTTGCTCATATTGAGTTTATATACCGCAACACGTCACTCACTGTATAAAAAGATCCAAACACGCAAATTCTATCATTTTTACTAGCGTGTTCACAGGCAAAAACAAAGGCCGCTACAGAATCAGAAAATTTGTTAACGCGTTGTTCATTGTTTGCAATACCTGCTTTTTGAATTTCGTTAACGACTTGATCTGCCGTTGCAGCGCGCGAAGAGTGTATTGTCGATACCAACCAACAATCAATGTCATTTTTCAATTCCTGAATGACGCCAGCGATATCTTTATCTTGAAGTATCGCAAAAACTGCAAAAGTACGTCCGTCCGATTTCGCTTCTGCCAAATTTCTGGATAAAACGGCAGCAGCGCCTGGATTATGCGCCACATCCAAGATTATCATCGGTTGCGTTGAAATGACTTGAAATCTACCTGGCAACACAACTTCAACCAGACCCTGGCGCACTTCATTCATGCTTACAGGTATTAACTCACTAAGTGTGTCCAAAGCCGCCAGACAAGCGCTTGCATTATGTAGCTGCTTATCGCCTCGCAATGCCGGATAAGGTAGAGAAAACTTCCACCCTTTGGGTCCCCAAAAATCCCATTGCGCATTCTTTAGTAAAAACCCGAATTCTTTTGTCAGTTGATAAAAATCTGCTCCTATGTTTGCTACATGTTGCTTAACAGATTCAGGCAGGCCAATTTCTGCACAAATAGCCGGCTTATCTTTTCTAAAAATTGCAACTTTCTCAGAACCTATTTTTTCGCGCGTATTCCCGAGATATTCAATGTGATCTAGATCTACACTGGTGAGAATTGCACAATCAGCATCGAAAACATTTACAGCGTCGAGACGTCCACCGAGACCCACTTCAAGAATCGCAACATCAATGCCTTCTTGAACGAATAGTTGTACAGCTGCCAAAGTACCGAATTCAAAAAAAGTCAAAGAAGTATGACAATATTTTCTTGCCACATCAATTTGTTCAAAGGCATGACAAAGCTTATCATCTTCGATTTCTTTCTTGGCAATACGAATGCGTTCGTTATAGCGCAATAAATGCGGAGATGTATAACACCCCACCTTATAGCCTGCCCGATGTAGAATGGCTTCAAGCATAGCGCAAACCGAACCCTTGCCATTAGTACCGCCCACCATGATGATCGGAAAATCGGGGACTAGTCCAAGCGCCAATCTTACTTCATTGACTCGTTCCAATCCCATTTCAATGGCTTTAGGGTGAATCGCCTCGAGATAATCCAGCCAATTATCGAGTGTGTTCAGCTTTGTATTTGAAACTTCCATTTAATATGACTTAATAATGCATTAATAAATGGCAGTAACTTATAGAACGAGTCCTGCAACTATAATATCGGAGCAGGTAAACGCATTAACTCCGTACAAAGATTGACGATTTTGTCGCGCATTTGTCTGCGATCTACAATCATATCAATTGCACCATGATGCAACAGGAATTCCGCTCGTTGAAAACCCTCAGGTAGTGTTTGTCGTACTGTCTGTTCGATCACACGAGGACCGGCAAAACCGATTAGCGCACCCGGTTCGGCAATAACAATATCACCAATAAAGGCAAAACTTGCGGAGACGCCACCCATGGTAGGGTCAGTCAGTACCGATATAAATGGCAATTTATTATGACTTAATCGTGTCAAAGCAGCCGTTGTTTTAGCCATTTGCATTAATGAAAATAAGCCCTCTTGCATACGAGCTCCACCGCTGGCGCTAAAACAAATAAACGGTAAGTGTTGATCAATGCAGATTTTGACGCCGCGAACAAAACGCTCGCCCACAGCGGATCCCATTGATCCACCCATAAAGCCGAATTCAAATACCGCCACGACGACAGGTAAAGTCTTAATGGTTCCTTGCATAACCACCAAGGAATCATTCTCATCAGTGCTTTCTTTTGCTTGCGCTAAACGATCCGTATAACGCTTGCTATCTTTGAATTTCAACGCATCAGTTGCAACCACTTCTGCCCCAATTTCATAGCGGCCTTCCGGATCAAGTAATTGATCAAGGCGATTTCTTGCAGAAATGCGGTTATGGTAATCGCATTTGGGACAGACATTAAGATTCTTAGCCAAATCTGTGTAGTATAAAACAGCCTCACAAGTACTACACTTACTCCACAAACCTTCCGGTACTATTTTTTTCTCACCGGCTTCTTTTCTTTTTATTTTTGGTGGAATGATGTTCTGGAACCAACTCATGAGTATTGTTTCCTAGGTTTTAGGTTGAATATTACTAACATTTCCGTCAATGGCATTGCGCAATCCAGTTGAAAAGTTTGCGACATTGTCCAGCAAATCATTGTCAGAAGACCGTTCAATTTCTTCAATGATTCTGCTTCCCACTACCACTGCATCCGCTAAGCTTGCCACGGCTCTGGCAGTTTCGCCATCACGAATACCGAATCCAACACCAATAGGCAACGAAATATGATCACGCAGCTGTTTCAACATCTCACCGACATTATTCAGATCAAGATGAGATGCTCCCGTTACACCTTTCAAAGAAACATAATATACATAGCCCTTAGCCATTTTTGCTACTTGTTCAATCCGATTCGCAGGAGTTGTCGGTGATAATAAAAAAATCGCATCTATTTGATACGCATCAAGACACTGTACCCATTTTTCACACTCTTCAGGCGGATAATCGACAATCAAAATACCATCTACACCGCAAGCTCTAGCCTGGCTAGCAAATGACTCATAACCCATCGCCTCGATCGGATTGGCGTAACCCATTAGCACAATCGGTGTTTTTTTATCAACTGTGCGAAACTCGGCTACCATTGCCAATACATCTTTTACACTCACGTGATGTTTCAAAGCACGCTCGGATGACCTTTGTATCGTTGGTCCATCTGCCATCGGATCGGAAAAAGGTATACCGAGTTCTATGATGTCTGCACCAGAGCGAACCAGTTGATGCATCAATTGAACAGTAATCTGCGGAGTAGGATCACCTGCTGTAATAAATGGAATGAGAGCCTTACGATTTTGAGCTTTCAACGAACTGAATGTGCTTGCAATGCGACGCGCATTTTGAGTGCTGCTTTGTCCACTAAAAAAATTTTTAATACTATCAAAGTTAAATTCCATCAATCCGCTCTCAATTTTTTCAAAAAACTATCACTATATGGATAATATTTGTTACAGAGTTAAACCGGACATTTGCGCAACAGTTGACATATCTTTATCACCCCTACCGGATAAATTAACCAGCAGTAATTTATCTTTCGCCAATGTCGGTGCAAGTTTGGCTGCGTACGCCAACGCATGGCTTGACTCCAATGCTGGCAAAATACCTTCGTATCGGCAGAGCGCATGAAACGCATGCAACGCCTCATCGTCTGTGACAGCCACGTATTCAGCGCGCCCGCAATCCTTTAACCATGCGTGCTCCGGTCCTACCCCCGGGTAATCCAAGCCGGCAGAAATGGAATGCGTTTCAATAATCTGACCGTGTTCATCTTGAATCAAATAAGTGCGATTTCCGTGTAATACACCAGGTTTGCCCGTTAATAAGGTTGCTGCATGCTGGTTGGTATTAATCCCTTTTCCTGCAGCCTCCACACCAATCAGCCTGACGTTCGTATCATCAATATAAGGATAAAATAATCCGATGGCATTAGAACCCCCTCCTACACAAGCAATCAGCACATCAGGTTGCTGATTAAAATCCGCTTGCATTTGAACCTTGGCTTCTTTTCCGATAATCGCTTGAAAATCTCTTACCATCATGGGATAAGGATGTGGCCCCGCTACCGTACCGATGATATAAAATGTATCCTCTACATTGGTAACCCAGTCTCGCATCGCTTCATTTAGCGCATCCTTCAATGTTTGGGATCCAGATTCTACTGGTACGACTGTTGCACCCAATAGCTTCATGCGGTAAACATTGGTAGCTTGACGCTTGACATCCTCGGACCCCATATAGACTACACATTCCATGCCATAACGTGCTGCTACCGTTGCACTGGCTACGCCATGTTGACCCGCACCAGTTTCCGCAATAACGCGTTTTTTGCCCATACGCTTGGCCAGCAGCGCTTGTCCAATCGTATTGTTTATTTTATGCGCACCTGTGTGATTTAAGTCTTCGCGTTTTAGAAGTATCTGCGCACCACCCAAATGTTGCGACCAACGCTTGGCATGATAAATTGGACTAGGGCGCCCCACGTAGTGCTTTAATTCATAAGCAAACTCAGCTTGAAAATCTTGATCGCTACGATAAAATTCATATTGCTTACGTAAATCTTCCAAAGCTGAAATCAATGTTTCCGCAACAAAAATACCGCCATATGGTCCAAAATGACCGTCTTTGCTGGGAAGATCATAAGCATTCACGATTGTTTAACTCCTTGCATGAAAGCAAAAATTTTTTTCTCATCTTTAATTCCTTTTGAAATTTCCACACCGCTTGAAACATCGACACTCCAGGGCCTAATCTGCTTAATTGCCAGCGCAACATTATTAGGATTCAGGCCACCCGATAGAATCAACGGTACTGGCAAATGTTGTGGAATCAAACGCCAATCGAAAACATGTCCTGTTCCCCCCGGCAAATTCTCTGCATAGGTATCAAGCAATAATCCTTTGGCCGCACTATAACGTTCTGCATATTGTAACAAATCCGTGTCTTGTTTGACTCTAATTGCTTTGATATAAGGCAGCGAAAATTGATCGCAAAATTCCGGCGTTTCATCGCCATGAAATTGGAGCAGATTTAATTTGACGGTCCGGGCGGTTTTTTCAACCCAACT
>CAADGS010000051.1 GCA_900696615.1 uncultured beta proteobacterium | reverse complement strand
TGTTTGAAGACTTCTTTTCTATTTGCTCGACCACGCGCATACGCCAGTTTCGGTTTGAGTAATAAAAGCTCGCGATGCGATTTATCAGTGAACGTGCTCTGCATTTCCAACTTTTTGACTGTGCCGTAAGCGTTCCGAATCTGCGATGTACTCACGTCACGAAAAATATCTTGCGCCAATTTTTCTGCAAAATTAACCATCTGCTTGGCCGTATCATCACGCTGGATGAACGATTTGATTTCATTAGTCATTGGTTTTGCTCCTATTTAAAAATTCCGCCCACCTAACAGGCAACTGCAGCCATTCCATAACAGGCTGTTTATTGGCAGAGGTTTGATGTGTAATTAATTGATTCAATATTTGATTTAGATTTTCTCTAACACCGGGATATTGCTCTTCTGAATATCTCTTTTCCATTCGCTTCAAGTTGTAAACCAGCCGCCAGCGCCATTTGTTCCAATAAATCATTTCTTGGAATTTCCCTGATTTTTCCCTCGCTTTGATTTCGTCGACAGCAATCACGACTTGCCGCAAACGGTCGATGATAGCTTGACTCCCAGTCTCTTTGATAATATTCAACAAAATATCGCGCAATCGAACCGCTTCGTCAAAGCTTTCCCAACCGATGACTGTTTCCAGAAAGCTCAACGCATCTTTTTCTTTCTGACCACGTTGTTGTATATGTTTTGCCTGCTCTTCCGCTTGCCCGGCCAATTCTGCGGCGCGAGAAATGGGGTATCTGCCTCCGACCAGCACAATGCCACCAGACAAGGTGAAGCATGGATTAGTGCCGCAATAGCGGCTGAACTCGCTGCGGATTCTTTGCGCGACATCCGGTAACTCGTTCCAACTGCCAATGATGAATACGTCATCCCCACCGGCGTAAATGATCTGGCTTTGCGGGTAATCGTCGAGAATCCGATGCAAGTATCCTGCAAAGAACAGATGCAATTGTCTGGATACCGTCGCGACACGAGATAACGATCCCATACTGGCTTGTTTGCCATCGCCGTCTTTTTTACCGAAATTCAAGCCGCGAATGAATATTTCACCCAGATTATCCACGTCCATCCTCAACACGCCCATGCGGCTGATACCCAGTGCATTATCTGCAAAGTCCTTGAAATCGCGACTTCCGTTGCCTTTATAATCCTGCCACTTGCCGACATAGCGAATGCCTTGCGAATAACCTTGTAGGTTAGGTCTTAACGGAATCCATTCATTGAGGGCTTCAAGGTGTGATTCAGATAAGTCGGTCAGCTCGCTAAACTGTGGTTCATCATTTAAAAAATATAGATCACAATCGGTGCCCGGCAACGACATAAAAAATGGGTGACCCTGGATTTTGTTTTTCACCGTTTTCCGATTTTCGCTCCATACCCAAAACAAATAACGTGCATCAGCCAATACTTGCCCCAGTCGTTCCAAGTTGTGACATTGCTTGCAGTTTTGTTGATTGTTGATTTCTGCCTGAGCATCATCACGTCCGCAAATCTTACACGCGCCGCGTTCATGTTGAGTTTGTTGGGAAAAACATTCGATGTCTCCGCTGACCTGGCTTTTGAAGGGTTGTAAGCGTTGCTTTTGCAAGTCTTCGTTCACTTGCTGCCAGCGCTTGCCCATATTACCTTCCCTGAAGTCATCGCCAAAGATGTCGGCAAAACCCACACCTAAAAACACTTCACCCTGAAATTCATCAAGTAAAGCTTTATTGACAGAGTCGGCAATGTGCTTGACTTGATCTTTCAGGTGCGCGGGGATCAGCAAGTAAAATTTGCCACCCGAGGAATAAATTCTCGCGGTTGGGTAAAGTCCCAGATCGCGAATGATTCGCTCGGCAACAGCGTCACACAGCAATTGAATGAAAAACGAACGGCCTCGCAAGCCTTTGGCGGCACCTTTGCTAGTGATTTTGTAAATAAATTTTTGAATACCCGAGAAGTCACCGCAAGCCAACTGCCATTTGACAGTTGTTTGGTCGCTGAATCCGCTGGTCTGATCAGCTTCCTCATGATGCAGATACAAGCCTTCGCCAATAGCCGCAGTAATTCGAAGATGGTCGAAAAGAGAGATATCCGGGTGTTGTATGTTCGTTGCCGCCGGTATTTGGCTCAAATAGCGTTCCATGATACTTAGCAAGCTGCGAAAGACGGATTTGAGGATTTTCTCCTTGGCTATATTGGCTTGAAATTGTTGCAACCCCTCCAGTTCGGATAGAAAACGGTTTGCCACTGCTTGGTAGTCTGAAACCAAACTACTTTGGCTCAGCCATGCGACACTTTTCCTTTCCATGCCAAAAGTGGCAGCCTGCCTAGGAAAAACGTGTTCTTCCGATAATTCCAAAAATTTAAGCGGTAAAAAATGTTCATTTTGCCTGGCGGTTTCACCAATCTGAATTCGTCCAAGAAGAGATTCAAGCCGAGTTTTTTTATGAATACCTTGCTCATAAAAACTGCCTTGCTCACGTTCCGCACTTGCAAAATGATCGGCTGCCTGAACAACTTTTTCCAAATAAGCCTCCTGTCTTTCGGATGGCGCATGATGGTAGGCCGCCAGATTGATCCAGTTTTGATCCGCAGTTACAGTCGTCTGATGCTCTTCGGGCTGAATTTGCGGCACTTTCTCAGCAAGCAACTCACAAAAAGCCAAGGTATTCAATACATGAATATGCGTGTAATAACCATCTGAGTGTTTTGGGCAATAGCCTTGGCGTTTTTCTTCGTCTTTACGGTACTGATCCAAAACTTCCGCACGTTCAAAAAACTTACCGATGTCGTGCAATAAGCAACCTAAAACAATGTGATCGTGTTTTTTCATGCCATATTTCCGGTTTAATGAATAATCTGTATCTGTTCAATACTTAAATTGATTCGGTATGTCGTCCTCGGCCGTTTCCCTTCCGGCGCTATCAAATACGGTTGCGCCGCGTAAGCCAGGGTTTGTGTCAGCGTTTTATTGATTCTGGATTTACGCTGCTCGAAAAAGGTTTTGCTCATACCATCCTTCAAAGTATCGATGGTGCGGTCGGCGCCGCCGAGTTCACCATTTATGCGATGGTAATGACGCAAAAACTGGCTGGCATATACAACTTCCGGTGCGCCATCGCTGGGGCAATATGGCGCAGGAAGCATATTTTGCTGGCGATCAAGCAGCCACAGATAAAATGCCAGATCGGCGGGGCTGAGCTTAACCGGCTTGCCGTGTGCGATGAACTGACGGGTTTTAGGATTGATGATCAGGTGCGCCGGGCCGAGCGCCTGTTGTGCGGCTGCCACCGATTGGCTGAAACTGGTTTTGCCTTCCAGCAAAGCCTGATCGAGTCCATGCCGCAGGCGTACGAAGGCGATGTCGGCCAGCATGACTTCTGCATTCTGCGTATCCAGCGGCTTGCGGCTGGGGTCGTGGCCGTAGATGACGTGCGAATACGGCGTCGGATAATAAAACTGTGGGTGCGATTCGTAATCCGGCGACACCAGCACATGACTGAGACGGTCCCTGGCGCGGCCGTACAGCGACAAGGCATAACCCGCGTAAAAACCCATGGTTTTCCTGCCGCCGGCAATCGATACATGCAAATCGATATGCGGGTCGGCGGTAAAAGTCCTGATCCATTCGGTAATGGCATCGGCCATGGCCTGATTGTCTGCCTGTGTGCGGATGTCGGCGAGCGGTTCGCCATTGGCCTGCCGCAATACATGGATACTGGCTGCTGTAAATTCCGGTTGTTTAAGGTGATAGTCCTGGCAGAATCGCGCCAGCCAACCGTCGTTGATCAGCGTCAATCTGGCGCGCTGGCAGCCTTCCGCAGTAGTCAGGATATGAATGGCGGACGGCAGTTGTTCACCCTGATCATGCAGGGCATACAAGGTTTCCGTGACGACTTGCGGGGTCAGTCCGGTAACAGCCAATAAAATGGATTGCGTGGTCATTGCGTCAGTATAGCCGCTTGGTTGACGGATTGAACATCCGGCAAGCTTGCCGGTTCGATCGTATACGCGCCCATGCCCATGCTGGTGCCCTTGCCGACATGCGTCCATTGCCCGAGCCAAAGGTAGGGCCAGAAATCTTCCAGACCTTGCATGTTCAGGCTGATACTGCCCAGCAATCCGCCCATTTGCATTTCGGTTTTCTGGCGGGAGGAATAGCGCGTCCAATCGTACCAATGGAGATTCTGCGCGCTGAATTGGACGTTCCGGGCAGCAGCGGTTAGGCTGGCAAAATCGGTTTCCAATGGCACATCGGTATGAAAATAGCTGATCATTGAAATACGCCGCAGTAAGGAACCAAACAATGCGCCAAAGCTGAAATGACCGGCGGCAAGATTTTTATTGTCCTGTTTGATACGCACCGGAGAATGAAAAATGATGTTGATTTTTTCCGGCATTTCAGGCAACGGCGGGCTTTGCAGCGGCGGCTGGCTGCGTAATTCCGCTTCCTGATATACCGTGATAGGCTGACCCTGAAAATCAATCGCGTCGACTCTGCTCAAACGGAACGGCTGCCGGTTTCCGCCGACACCATCCTGTCCCGCCATGCACATGGCGTGAACGATATAAGGAAAAAAGCGCTGACCATGACCGAATAAGTTCATGTCAAAGCTGAATTCCTGCGTTGAGGATTTTGCTGCGGTAAAGCGGAAAACGAACGGATGCGGTGTGGCGGTATATTTGCGCATTTTTTTAGTACCGGCTGGCGGTGGCGTTTCGAAAATATAGCTATAGGCGCAAGCCTGTTTCAACAAACACTGCTGACAGGGCGTATTGCGAACGACGCAGACTGTTCTTTTCAAAGCATGGCCAAATGCGCCGCGCCAGGCAGAACCGGGGTAATCCGGTAAGCGTACCGAATGATCCGTATCAAAGTAGAAGCGATAGCTGCCGAGCGGAATGGAAGGGTTATTGATTGCTATCATTTTTTATTTTCCTTTTATCAACCTAATGCTGTTCAGATTCAATTCCGTTGAGTTTGGCATAAAGGCAATTTGGAATGGTTGTTGGATAAAAACATAACCCCGCCAGTGATCAGCTTATTCGATTGATTCCGCCGGCGAACAGCATGACGTCGTCCGGAAAATACTGTTGACCAAGCGTGTCGGCTGTGCTGTTTTCCGGCAAGCGGTAACAGCGAATGTCATCCTCGCGCTTATTGATCAGAGTGCCGATTCGCTCCAGCAAACGCTGCAAGGCCTTTCGTGTCAAAACCACTGTAAAAACCGAATATTGCACGGGCAGGCCCTGCTTTTTCAATGTGGCATGAATCCGCGCCAATCGCTTGGGATCGGCGATATCGTAAGCAACCAGATATAAGCCATATCGGTGATCGATCATGCATTCACCTTCAATAAAAATTGGTGCAATTTATTGATACTACTCCTGAATAATAAATAACAGCGATCACTTCTCTGTTGAAACAATGCTGCCGCCGACAGCAAAGAAACCGCAGTTCCCGCATCGCTCGCATTCAATAATGGATAATAGCAATCCCACAACAGCAATTCACTTAAATCAGATGCCAAATCCAAGTGGAACGAGACCAAGGCCTCACCATCGCGTCCAAAACCATACTCCGGTAACCAAATTAACAATTCTCCGTAAAGTACGCTTTTAAGCAGTTGGGCATGTTGCCAACCTTCACTGCCTAAATCTATTTTGAGCCGCTGGCGCAATTGCGCCACAGGGTATTCGCGCCAGCCTGGCAAGCCTAGCCGTCGTGCAAAACATCGCGCCGCTAACTTTTCCATTGATAAAAACCAGTTAGCATACAATTCGGGGCCATTTGCACGAGACAGCAAATCAATTAAGCGTTGAGTCAATGATTGCCGTTCATTGCTCCAACTCAGCCAGCGTGCGCGAATTTCGCCACCGCTTTTTAAAAACAATAGCTGAATCCCTTCGTCGGCACAAGCCAATAACGCCGGCATTGACCATTCTATGCAACCCTGGCAAATGACTCTGGAAATTCTTTGCAATGGAAATAACCGATCAGCCTGATCCGGCACTATCACCCGCAAGGCTGGATCATCAAATATCACGCGGCAACCGGTGACACCATCGATATACAACGGTCTCATCATTCACCATCCAGTACCAATTGATATTGCTTGACTAAAGCATACCCATAACGTCTCAGTAAACGCCGTATTGCTCCACAATGTGCCTCATAAAACGCATAAAAATGCCGCCGTCCGGCCTTATGCATTACGCACCGGCCGTTTTCGTCGCTGAAATGTTCGTTACGCAAATGACGATCGCTAAACATCTCCCACACCCAGCCATCGATCAGCGGTCGCAAAGGTTCTACCAAATCACAGGCTAAGGATTCTCGCCCGAAACTGGTTTCATGATAAAAACCCAGCATCGGATCCAAACCAACAATATGACAAGCTTGCACGGCTTCATGATGAAGTAAGGTATAACCAAGTGACAAACACGCATTGACGGGATCGCGCGGCGGGCGTTTATTTCGTCCCAGAAAATTCAAAGACGGCGCAAATAACTGTGTAAATCCTGAAAAATAACCGGCGGCTGCGGCACCCTCCAGACCTCTTAAGCTAGATAAGGTAAGTTCTCCACAATCCTTCTGCAATTGATCAGCGATGTTTGTTAGGATTTGTAATGCCGAAGTCATCGGTAACCTCATATCAGGCCGAGCAGATAACGCCTTCTGCAGCAGTGACTTCTGAGCTTTAACTTTTATCGACACCAATTGACTTGCCAGGGGAATGCGCAAATTTTCATTCAAACTAATACGATACTGTCCAAGTCTACGAGCACTATCACTATGCGTTCTACCCATCAGCATGGCTGTCGCCTCTAAATTGCGGTCGGAAAGTACCAACAAACCAATGTTTCGCTCCGATAATGCTCCCAGAACCTTGCTTTCCAATTGCACATTACCCCGCATCACAACGCGTTCCAGTAAATGCAGGGGTACCGAACCTTTTCGCACGCCGTCTTCGTATAAAACTAAGGCCTGACCATCCAGTTTAATGCCAAGATTCTTCCGATCGAGATATAAGCTATTCATTTGTTATCCAACATAATAAAAAGATCCATCTTGAGGAAGCACCGCTTTGCCAAGTGTATAAATATGCTTGACTCCAATTAAACGCATCAAGATAAAGCGATCTTCCTCAAGATCAATGATTGAATTCATTTCATTCAGCAAATTCGACTTCTCTGAAAGAGTCAAATAACACTCAAATACCGATTTCTGACCACCCGATGCATAGCTCCGAAGCACATACAATGCTTGCCGCAACCGCCGGTTGCATGAGATGTCGTAAGCTGCCAAATAAAGTTGTCGTTGAGTCATGGCATTAGTTTACGAGCAAAAATTTACCAAGTTTGTCATGACAAGCTTGTCATTAACCAGAAAATCGATC
>CAADGS010000050.1 GCA_900696615.1 uncultured beta proteobacterium | reverse complement strand
GGTTGGAGGGTTGGAGGGTTGGAGGGTTGGAGGGTTGCGCTCGTTCCCGTACTTCCGCTGAATCGCTGATTTGATTTTATATCCCCTAAATAATCTGGACAATTTACAAAGCACTCTGATTATCGCTCTGTCTGCCGCTGTATGTGTGCTTCCACATCTTTCTGGCTAAATCCGATAGCATTGGCAACGCGATCTGCGTGACTAACTCTGGATATGCCTGCGATCAAGCGATGAGTGGGACCTTGAGGAATAAACTCAACCTGTAGATAACGGCCAATACCATCTTTTTGCAACAATTCGCATAATTCGTGGTTATGTGTAACAAGCAAAGTACTAGCTCCTAGTTGATGGAATCCTTTTAGGATGTATTCTGAAATAGCCATTTTTTCCTCAAATGTTGTGCCTTCCGATAATTCATCCAATATAACGAGACTGCGCGAAGTAGAATTAAAGAATATTTCACGCGTGCGCTGCAACTCATGGCCAAAACGACCCATTGCGGCACTCAGTTGACCGGGATCTGGAACCTGGTAATAGATGCGCTCCGTCGGAACGAGCTGCCCTTGCGTGGCTGGAACATAGCAACCGATTTGCCCAAGCAACTGTATTTGCACCACAGTTTTGCAATATGCGGTTTTACCGCCGCTGTTTGGGCCGGTAATGATCAGCAGGCGGCCGGCTGCATCCAGCTCAATATCATTCGGCACATACTCAGGAATCGTTTCAATCAACAGCGGATTCCTGGCTTGGCTAATAGTTAAACGATGCTGTTTCTCATCGAGAATTTCCGGCAATATCTTGTCGCCTGCATGCGATTGACTATAGCGATAAAATGACAGCAACTCATCGATCATTCCAAATGCTTCGATAAGCTTGGCCAATTCCAAATTCTCACGAAACTGCTTGCGCAATGGATAAATGATTGAGTCGCGGTCGGATATACCCATTGCTACCAGTACAATTGGAAATACTGGCGCAGTGAGCGCCAAAATACCGTAACCGATGTAAGACGCGCTAAATTGCGGCATGAAATTTTCAAAGAAAAACAAAATACCATAAGACGCAGCAAAAAAGATAAGCGTAGGTATGAGCTTCAAGAAACTTGGCTGGAAGCGTGCGTACAAATCAAAGGTTGATTTTTCTTTTTTAGTTCTGAACTTACCGCTGGCAGTATAAACCGGTCCTTTCATCAAGGCGAAAATACGGGACTGCCCAAAATCCCGGATAGCGCCAATCAATGTGCGCAAATAATCGGATTGTGGCAATGGAATTTTTTCCATACCATCAACCAGGTCTACTACAAATTGCGTACCATCTTTGTACTGGCGATAGCCATAGCCGCCAAATTCCAATTTATCAGTGCGACTGCCCGGTTCCTCGGTAGCTAAACCTCCAAAAAACTCGCCATACAGTAGATATTTCAACGCCTTTTCATTAGCAGCCATTTTGTTTATGAAGCGATCCAAAGCATTACAAATTTCTGTATCTTCTGCTAATTCACGCAATGCCAACTGCTTTTGCTGCAGCGTTTGCGCATCGTGCATGGGCCTGGCGATAGACCGATACAACACCAAACGGCCGACTTCGGTTTGCGTGCGATCAATGGTACGAAATAAGGCCTCAGCCTCGATCGCTTCAAATGTTTTCGGATCAAGTACTTCATGATCCGTTTCGGTAGGACGAATATCGTCGATTGTCGTAGGCTTATCGGAATCAGATAAAATGAATTTTTTGCGCCAAATATCAATCATACGGTTAACTGGTTTGAGGTTTATTTATCTTTTCTCTGCAAGCAGATTTAATTGAACGTGTAAAATACGCAAATTTGCAATGAAACACAACACAATGCCATTTCGTTTACTGGCACATCCTTTCAAATGATGCTCTCGGTAACCAAACTGCTCCGGCTGACCGGGTTGATTTCTGTAGCATGTATCATAGCGATTGCCGGTTGGTACTCCATGCGGCCCAAACCACTGATAGTCGATTTAGCCACGATTGCCAAAGGTGATGTGGAAGCAACCGTTGTCAATACACGTGCAGGCACGGTCAAATCCTGTCAAAGATCGAATTTGGCCCCGATTTCCGGCGGTCAGATCGCAAAAATCTGGATAAAAGAAGGCGATCACGTGGATAAAGGTCAGGTGCTTCTGGAATTATGGAACCAAGACTTGCAAGCACAACGTGAATTGGCGCAACGTCAACTTGCGATGGCCCAGGAGCGCCGCCGCGAAACTTGCATTCTGGCAGATAATGCCCGGCGTGAATCAATCCGTATACAACAATTGGTTAAGCAAGGCTTTGTTAGTTCGCAACGCGCCGATGACGCCAATGCCAATGCTCGTTCACGTCAAGCGAGTTGTGAAGCGGCGATTTCCGATATCAAGCGTGCCGAAGCGCAAATCCGCGTATCTCAGGCCGGTATTGATCGCACTATTATCACTGCGCCTTTTTCCGGTGTAATTGGCAAAATTACCGGTGAATTAGGCGAATTCACTACGCCCTCACCACCCGGCATTCCGACACCGCCAACCATTGATCTGATTGACGACCGCTGTTTATATGTCACAGCACCAATGGATGAAGTGGATGCGCCCAAAATCAAAGTTGGACACGAAGCACGCATTACATTGGATGCGATGCCGGGAAAGATTTTTCCCGGCATCGTTCGACGCATCGCACCCTATGTCACTGAAATCGAGAAACAAGCGCGCACCGTGGATATTGAAGTTGATTTCGAACATATCCCGACAGATGCTTTATTGGTAGGCTATAGTGCCGATGTTGAAATTATTCTCGACCGAAAAACCGATGTGCTGCGCATTCCAACACAGGCCATTCGGCAAAATAATAGTGTGTGGCTTGTTGATACCGATAACCGGCTGGTAGAACAACGACTGGAAATCGGCCTCAGCAACTGGAGTTTCACTGAAATCCGCAGCGGATTGGAAGCTGGCAATCAAGTGCTGATGTCTTTCGATCAAGATGGCATCAAAACCGGCGCCGCGGTAGAACCCAAGCACAACTGAACATGATTCGTCTTACAGCCATAAGCCGTACCTTTCATATGGGAGATCAGGCAGTATATGCGCTCAACAATATCAATCTGCAAATTACTTCAGGCGAATATGTCTCCATCATGGGGCCTTCCGGATCTGGAAAATCCACGCTGTTAAATATTATTGGTTTACTCGATAAACCAGACAGCGGGCGTTATGAGCTAGATGAAAAATTGGTAACCGATTTATCGGAAACCGAGCAGGCACAAATCCGACGCGAAAAAATCGGCTTTGTTTTCCAATCGTTCCATCTTGTTCCCCGACTAACTGCCGCGGAAAATATCGAACTTCCTCTTCTTCTTGGCGGCGTATCCCCCGAGCAACGGCAAAGACGTGTCAACGATGCGTTAAATGCATTTGAGCTTAAGCAGCGCGCCAATCATCGTCCCGCAGAACTTTCCGGCGGACAACGCCAGCGAGTTGCGATTGCACGCGCTACAGTTATGCAACCCAGCGTAATTCTGGCGGATGAACCCACCGGCAATCTGGATCATCAAATTGGCGCTGAAGTAATGTTATTACTGGAAAACCTGCATCATCAAGGCACGACACTAATCGTTGTCACACATGACCGAGAACTGGGCGGACGCGCACATCGTCAGATAGGCATGCGCGATGGCAAGATTCTTACGGATCAATTTCATGACACTCACTGACACGCTGCACACCTCATTTAAAACGGTGATGAGTTATCGAATCCGATCATTGCTGATCGTACTGGCCATGGCGTTAGGTGTCGGGGCAGTGGTAGTACTGACAGCATTGGGCGACGGCGCAAGGAATTATATTATCAATCAATTTTCTTCCATCGGTACTAATTTACTGGTAGTTCTACCCGGCCGCGCGGAAACATCCGGTTCATTTTTGGGTGCTGTATTAGGCCAAACGCCGCGCGATCTCACCCTGAAAGATGCACAATTGCTCGGCCGGTTGCCACAAGTTCGTCGTTATGCACCGCTTAATGTCGGTGCAGCGGAATTGTCTGCCGCCAATCGATTGCGCGAGGTTACCGTGTTAGGCAGCACAGCGGATTTGATACCGATCCGGCACATGCAGCTCGCCCAGGGAAATTTTCTGGCCCAAGGTGGCGAGCACAACGCACAAATTGCATTAGGCGCAAAAATTGCACAAGAATTTTTCCCTCGGAGTCAGGCCATCGGTCAACGGGTTAGACTGGGGGACAGCCGTTTTTTAGTCTCTGGTGTGTTGTCATCACAAGGTGAAACTATGGGATTCAATACCGATGAAATCGTCATTATTCCGATCGATTATGCGCAAGCAATGTTTAATACGACATCATTGTTCCGTATTCTGATCGAAGCCAAAAGTCACAGTGACATTGAACCGGCCAAGCAAGCCATATTGGCAAGCTTACGCCAAAGTCATGACGGTGAAGATGATACGACCGTCATTACACAAGATGCCATTTTAGAGACATTTGACCGGATCTTGCAGACCCTGACGCTGGCAGTAGCCGGCATTGCAGCAATTAGTTTGATCGTCGCCGGTATTCTAGTCATGAATGTGATGCTGGTCGCAGTTACCCAACGCACTGCGGAAATCGGTCTATTAAAAGCCATTGGCGCCACGTCCGGCGATATCCGCCGCTTGTTTCTAGCGGAAGCCCTGTGGCTATCGCTGGTTGGAGCTGTTTTGGGATTTCTGCTGGGGCAACTGGGAAGCTTGCTGGTACGGATAGCTTATCCCCAGCTCCCAGCCTGGGCACCAGTATGGGCCTCCATCGCCGCAATTGCGGTGGCACTGTTTACTGGCATGTTGGCAAGTATGCTACCTGCCAGCAAGGCAGCTCGGCTGGATGCCGTCGTTGCATTGAGTAAAAAATGACCTTAATCGATACCTTGCAATTTGTCTTGCGAGCGTTAACGGCGCATCGCTTACGCACCGTTTTGTCCGCTTCAGCCATTGCAGTGGGCATTGCAGCAGTCATTTTGCTGACTGCTATCGGTGATGGTGTGCAACGTTTTGTGCTATCTGAGTTCACGCAGTTTGGCACCAACATTGTCACGATTACTCCCGGAAAAATCAGTACCCACGGCGGCTCATTGGGTGCCATCGGCAGCGCACGATTACTGACAATCGAAGATGCCATCGCACTTAAACAAAGCCGCTATGCGCAATATACCAATGCCAGCGTCGTCGGTAATGCTGAAATTCGCGCGCAGGGCCGCAGCCGCCGCGTAACCGCTTATGGGCAGGGTCCCGATTTCTCCCGAGCGTTTAACATGCAAGTCGAGACCGGGCAATTCCTACCTGACGACGATCCGCGCAATCCGCGTGCATACGTAGTATTAGGCGCGAAAGTACGTAATGAATTATTCGGTGATACCAATCCGCTTGGCGCATTGCTGCAAGTCGGCGGAGCACGCTTCCGGGTTATCGGCGTAATGGCATCTAAAGGCAATATTCTGGGTTTCGATTTGGACGATACGGTCTTCATCCCCACAACTCGTGCATTGGAAGTATTTAATCGCCAAGGTGTCATGGAAATTAATTTTTCCTATTTTCCCGATTCACCCATAGAGGCTGTAGTCGAGGATATTCAGCGCATTCTCGTGGCACGGCATGGCCGTGAGGATTTTACCGTCAAACCGCAAAAGCAGATGCTCAGTACCTTATCCACAGTACTCAATGTATTAAAATTCGCTGTCGCAGCGTTAGGGGGCATATCCTTACTGGTAGGTGCAGTGGGCATGGTCACTTTAATGCATATCGCAGTTTCCGAACGTATAGCGGAAATCGGTCTCCTTACTGCATTGGGTGCAACACGTACACGTATTGGGATGATTTTTCTGTTCGAATCCATAGCCCTTTCCACTATCGGAGGACTTGCAGGATTGACTATCGGTGCAACTATCGCTTGGCTGCTTAAGTTATCGATCAGTGATCTACCCGTCAATATTCCGTGGAATTATGTACTCAGTGCTTTGTGCATTTCAATAATAATCGGACTTTTATCGGGTATGGTGCCCGCCATGCGCGCCGCTAAATTAAATCCTGTGGATGCGTTGCGTACCGAATAGCAAAAAAATCTACGACGATTGTTGTCGATCATCCAGTCTTTCTTGCTTTGCAATAAATTCATGAGCCGGCGCTGGCTTTCCAATGTAATAACCCTGTGCGTAATCGATATCCAACCTTTCTATTAATGCAAATATTTCAGCACTCTCAACGAATTCTGCTGTTATTCTTTTTCCAAACCCTCTAGCCACACTACATAATGCATTGACCAGAATCAAGTCATCACTGCATTCGGATAGATTACGGATAAATGAACCATCGATTTTTACTACATCTACCGGCAATTCCCTCAAGTAGTAAAAAGATGAGAAACCGACACCAAAATCATCCAACACAAAACCGCACCCTAGCTCCTTGATTTCTTTCATCAGTGTGCGTGCTCCCGGCAAATCTTCCAACGCTGCCGTTTCGGTGATTTCGAACATGAGATTTTCGGGACCTATTTGATGTAATAACAACTGTTGTTTGAGAATGGGCAATAGCTCAGGATCATTAAAAGCGTGTGCAGATAAATTTATTGAGAAATTGACGGCATAGCCTGCTTGATAAATTTTAGCGGCTTGCGCAATGGATTTCCGCAACACCATATGATCAATGGCATGAATCAATCCAGTATGTTCAGCTGCAGGAATAAAATCGGCGGGGGAACGCACCGTACCATCCGTATCTTGCATGCGAAGCAGGACTTCATAGTGAGAAACTTCCTTAGACTTGATACTCATGATAGGCTGGAAATACAGTATGAAATTATCATGCAAATGAGAATATTCAATCTTCTCTTTCCAATAAACTAAGGTATGAATTCGCTCGCGGCTGCGGTCATTATCGGAAAATAAGTACCAGGCATTGCGCCCCATCGCTTTAGCCTGATACATGGCAAGATCAGCCGCAGCCAATAGATCATGTATATTTTCACCATGCTCAGGAAACAACGCGATACCGATGCTAGCTGAGATTTTATGGGTACGATTATTGATCGTTAACTGCGCCTGATCCAATTGATTCAGTACTTTCTTAGCCACTTCGATCGCCCCATCTGCGTTAATTTCCGGCAAGATAATGGCAAATTCGTCGCCTCCAAGCCGACCGGTAATATCATCTGCACGAATGGTTTGTGTGAGCATACTTGCAACGATCTTCAGGAGCGTATCGCCTGCTTGATGTCCGCTGGTGTCATTGACATATTTAAAGCGATCCAAATCAAAGAACAGCAAAGCGCCGGGATGCTGGTAACGTTCCGCCCGACTCAGCACTTGTTCCAGTTCTTCGCTGAAACGTCTGCGATTGAACATGTTCGTCAACGGATCATGATCAGCCAACCATGCCAAATGTCCCTCAACTCTTTTATATTCAGTGACATCCAAGCCCACTGATAAAATCGATGGATCTTCTTCGGAATGCCAGCTTAAGTGCGAATGTAGCCAGGCAACATGACGCGTTGACCCATCTTTACAATGGGTGATCGCCTCATGCCTAAGCTGCATTTTCTGACCTGTGTGTATTTCTTTAAAACGGGCCAGCGTATCGTAAGATTCATATTCCGGAATCAAAATACTTAAAAAAGACTTGCCCAGTAGTTCTCTCTCGCTGTAGCGAGTCAGCATTTCTCCGTAAGCATTAAGCGAAATGATTTTACCTTCAGAATTTTGCGTCAACACGATAGCTTGTGCGGTATCCAGCAGGTTCCTTACAAAATCTCTTTCCCTGCTGAGCTCATCCCTCTGATCAATGAGCATTTTAGTCCGGGTCGAAACCTTATTTTCGAGATTTTCCAATTGCACGGATAGCGTAACAGCAGCTTGAGATAATTTATCAATTTCATCGCTGAAACGGTGCGCTTGATTTGTCAACGCAAGAGACAAACGGAAATTCTCGAACTGCCCGCTCGCGAGAAGCGGCAATGCATAGGCTACATCTTTTAATCGTGCAAGCAGTCTTGTAAAAATAAAAAACAGTAAAACTTGAGAAATAATGAGTCCGAGCAAACCAATTAATGCAATTTTAACGATTGAATCATGAATATTATTTACAGTTTGTGTAACGTCTGTAATGACAATCAAATGTGCATTATCAGGCTCAACCGAAACCAAGTGAAAAAGCTTAATCTGTTGAATCTGATCCTTCCAACTCATCTGTATCCCTTCTTTTAACTCTTGAAGGTCAGAATACTGTTTCGAAACCTCTATAAGAATCTGGTAATTTCTTTCCCTGTTAGTCAATGCTGTAACTTGATAATCCCACTGTAACGCTTCGCTTGCATCTTGTAATTGCGAACTATCTTTTTCCTTGACCAGCAAACCTATGTCGGCACCGAATATTCGCTGAAAAGCCAGAAATACATCGGCTAAAGATATGCCCAGAACCACCACGCCGGCTTTTTTTCCATCCACTAACAAAGGCGCAGCAATAAATTGAATACAACTGTCTCTACAAAGCAAAGGATTTATCGGCTGCTCAGAATGATTGACGTCCCTCACCCAGGATGACAACAAATCCTCGTCGTCAATTGCTGATTCTAGATTATCCCAAGCCGAATTAAGCTGACTAGACGGATTATAAAAACGTGCAAACTCCACTCCATTGTGAAATTGCAATAACGACCAGTGCTGATCAAAAACTTTACTGATACTCTCACCATCATTTATCAGCAATGCTTTCTTCATCCCATCTAGGAACGGAATGATTTCAGCCAGGCGGTACAAATTTTGGGAAGTATTTTTGATTAAATTATCGAGTTCACTTTCGTAGCGCCAATTGTCAGTATTGCGCTGATTCTCAAAATTGGCCATCAGACTCAAATAACTGACAAAGCAAAATAGCGTCACAACAGCTATTAATATCAAGCTGCTACCAAGCGAAATTTTCCACCTTAGACTGCGAAATTTGGGTTCCTTTCGACTAGGAGCCATGTGGATCTTTTCCAATTTATAATCGGCACTTTTACCCATCAACGTCTTACTTAAAAACGAAAAGAAGCTTGGATTGCATAAAGATCCCAATTCTTCTCCAGTGGACCTTCACTTGCCGGATTGTCCAGTCTCGATAACCATCCCGTACCGTTAACATGATGATATTCGGCCCGCAGCATGAATTGCGGTGTTACATTCCAACGTAAACCTACCATGATATCTCTGGCATAACGTCCATGCGCAGGTGCACCTGTAAGTCTAGCGAAATCGCTGCCATCCCGGTCTGATCTATTAGCAAAGTATGCATCATAACGTACTATGCCTTCCCATTTTGGAGTAAAGCGGTACTCGCCTTGAAAGTAATAGCTTTCGCCAAAGAAATCGAGGTTATTCAAACCTGGGGTACCAAAATTATTATTATATTTAAAATGCCGTATCGCATATTCAGATGTCAAACTCCATCGTTCCGCGTTATATTGAGCGGAGAAATAAACCGGCGTAAATTGCAGCGCGCCGGGGCCAATTAAATCGCCTGACCTGAGCTGGGGATCATAAGAAGTATTTAACCATATACCACTAACAGCAAGGCGAAGACGTTTATCATTTGTTTCAAAAATCCCGCGGCCTATATACGACACATCCCGATCTAAATGACCCGGTCGTAGTGCTCCAATAAGCGCAAGCTCCGTATCCTTATCATTTACAATTGGTAGAAATGCACCAAACTGGGTCGACACCGTGCCCCAATTGGAAACGGCTGCTTCGCCGTATAATTGCACAGAATCTCCAGAGAGACTTATGTTGCGCACCCTATCGAAATAGATCGATTGCGGCAACAAAATACCCGGACGAGTATGCGCCACGTCGCGCGTATCGTTATAGAAGCCGAAAGGATTTTTCAATCTGCCCACCCGGATGCCAAATTGATTCACTTCGTGAGAATAAATGCGGTAATCCATAAAACCGTAATCAAGACGCGGCATACCACTGTTTCCTTCACCGGCGCGGCGCGACAACACTTGCGCAGAAACCTGTAATCTGGGCAAGGGTCTCATTGACGCATTGAGACCTGCTTCTGTAAGACCAAAACTGCCGCCATTATCACTATTTCCAAATACATCATTATCAGAAGTTGTGATATAGGCTTGGCTAGCAAATCCATGAAATTGAAGATCTCCAGGAAGGTTTGAAGTTCGAAACCAATCCAATGTCGAGCCGATCCACCCTGGCTGTTTCTTTGTATCGGTTGATACCGTTGACTCGGCCGGTAGCTCGGATGTTTGCAGCCATTGAATGGGTGATTTTATAAATTCAGGTTGCTTTTGTACCTTACTGGCTTCTTGAGCATGCGCTGTAAAAAAGCAGCCAACGCAAAATGACAAGGTCAACCACTTGGTCATCCTTTTGCAGGCACTTAAATAATGTTTACTTAATTTCGAGCACGTTAACATTTTCATCAATATTCGCTCTCCATAAATAACCTATCGCTCCTGGCGTATTAGCAACCATGGCACGCATCTCTTCAATTGAATTCACCTTATTGGGGGCTTGACCAGTTCCTGAATACACTATCCGGTCCCACGCAGACCTTAATTGATAAGGAAAAACATTGAGTTTTTCCTTGGCAACACTTTGATGTAAATGATCCTCGTCGGGCAAAACAAAAACTCTGATCTTGGTCCCGTCTGGCCAGGTTTTTAAATGCATACTGAAAATAGATCGTAACGAGTTGACCGAAATTACTTTCTGGCTAACTCCTCTATAAGTCACTATTTCATAATGACTATCCGCTCTTACTTCAGTTATTAAACATAACAGACAAATTACTAGGGCAGAAATTAAACACGCTCTATTTCTGACCAAGTAGTGATTTGAAGTGTGTATTCGTAGTAAGAATTGGAAGAGATTCAAAAAATATGTCCCTAATCCTATTTGTTTTCACGAACCGATGGGAGTGGATAATATTGACCGCAATCTGTCACGACTTCCCAAGCATCGTAGTATTCTGCGCGCATTTTATCTAACGCATCTTCTACCTTCATATAATAAGGCCGACGAATTCCGTGATAATTAACTGGTGGTCCAATTGGATTGAAATCTAAGCCATAAAAACCAAGTAACCGATTCAGGGCTGGTTCCGTAGCGAACAACCAGTGCTTGATATCATATTTAGCTGACATACGCATTACACCCGCCATAAGCAATAAGCTTAAGTGAGGCGTAGTACGCCGATCGGAAGAACGGCGATCGGAAGAACGACGATCATCTACTGCAGTAACTGTATCCTGGGAAGATTCCTTGGGAGCAGGTTTACGTCGTTCACCTCTGCGCCGGTCAAACTGTTTTACAACGAGAGAGCGAGAAATCTCAGCAACTTGCCGGCGCGGCAGGGTCTTGATATTACAGAGTGTCGGATCAACTTGTGTATATAATTCGACGGGGAATGGCTTGTCAGGTTGTGATGGATTAAACAATATCAATCGGACTGTACCAACGAAATCTCCTGATGAACGAAACCGCAAAAGAGCATGCGCTGAATGATCATCGTAATCATCTGTTTCTCGCTGATCCGGATAAGCTGAAGCATCAAGGAAACCATGTTCTAAACAAAATACCTGGTAACGAAGTCGATAGACAATCTCAAGCAATTCGTGTGTATCAGCTATTACAATTTCAAAGTATTTCTGAAAACTATTATATATCTCACTCATGAAATCACCTGGTTCAGATTTACTTAACTATTCAACGCACAACCTCAAATAATCACTTAAGATTCACTCTTCATAAATAATAATCATCCACTAAGAAATATAAACTAGGATAGTAATCTGGTATGCGTGAATAAACATAAGATAATACTTTTCTTTTCCTTTTAACTTAAATTACTTTTTTATTACCATTATGCTCTAAAATGACGACCCTGGACTCGAATAAAACTTGTTCATTCAATAACTAATGCAGACTAATTATATTAGCTATTTAAGGTAGAATTTCAATTGATCCTTATCAATTAACAGAAGTAATGTAATAAAAAGATCAGGTTGTGTACATTACGCAACACCTGTATTGAAATAATCGATTCCGCTAAAGTCAAATAAAGTTCTCAAGACCTCAGAAATAACACTAACATATGCTAAATTTGCAAGTCATCATACCAATACTTCGATAGGTAATGGATGATTGAGAAAAGTAGTCGGACTCGCTGTCAAGCCATATGCACCGGATTGCAGTACAACTACCAAATCACCCGCAGAGGCTTTAGTCATTCGCATTTGTTCAGCCAGTATATCTAGAGGAGTACAGAGCGGTCCTACCACAGAAACAATTTCTGTATCGGAGCCTTGTACTTTATTTCCGATAATCACAGGATAGTTTTTCCGCACCACTTGACCCAAATTACCCGATGCTGCCAAGTGATGATGCAGCCCCCCATCGGTTATCAAATAAACTTGATTACGTGATCGCTTGCGTTCCAAAATCCGACACACATATATTCCCGCCTCCGCTACGAGGTAACGCCCTAATTCAAGCGCAACCCGGGTTTCCGGCAATTGTTGCTGCATTTCCGACATCAAGTATTGTAAATTCTCACCAATAACAGCAAGATTCAACGTCCTCTCCCCAGGAAAATAAGGAACACCGAGGCCACCGCCGATGTTTAACAAGCGTACCGGAGACGGCGCATGGCCTGCAAGTTGTATGCCTAGCTGAAAAATCTTTGTATATGCTTCACAAATGGCTATTGCGTTCAGATTTTGCGATCCGCAAAAAATATGAAACCCAACGAAATGAAGTCCCAATTTACCAACACGCATCAATGCTTCGGGCACATTTTCCGCATCAATACCGAAAGGTTTGGAACCGCCGCTCATTTTCATGCCCGATGACTTAAGTTCAAACTCCGGATTAACCCGGATGGCTACTTTGGGAGTAATGCCTAATTGTTCTCCCAATTGCGCAATTAACTCGATCTCCAGCTCCGACTCGGCATTTAAAACAATCCCGGCAGCAATAGCGCAGCTTAACTCATGTGGTTTTTTTCCTGGCCCGGCAAAACTGATACTTTCAGCAGATATAATCGTATCCAATGCAACCTTCATTTCCCCAGTGGAAGCAACGTCGATTCCATCCACCAAGCTAGCCAGATGCTGCACCACTGCCGGCATTGGATTGGCTTTCATCGCATAATGCAACAAAACATCAGCAGGTAAGTGTTGCCGTAGCAAAGCAATGCGCTCAGTGATTTTTTGCCGGTCATACGCATAAAAAGGAGTCACCCCTACACGCTGCGCGAGCCGGGTCAGTGGTATGCCGCCAACCTGCAAACAATTATCCTGCACCGGAAATTGTGTAAGCGGCACATGTTGGGGAAATTGATCATTCACTGCTGTTGGCTTTTTCTATAAACAGATCCCACATTTCCTGTGCAAGTAGCTTGCGGTCTATTTTACCGTTTTGGTTACGCGGCAAATTACCTTCGCGCACAGCCATCTGCTGCGGCTGCATATAAGCAGGCAAGCGATGCTTGCATTCAGCTAGCAAGGCATCAACATCCACATTAGTATCCAGCCTGGCAACGACAATCACAACAATAGCTTCTCCCAACAAAGGATGCGGAACACCTACAGCAGCAGCTTCTGCAACACAGTCCGTAGCATAGATGACTTCCTCTATTTCCGTCGGACTAACTCGATACCCTGAAGTTTTAATCATCTCGTCACGGCGTTCAATAAAATATAGAAATCCTTCTTCATCCATCCGCACGGTATCGCCTGACCATGCTGCCAATTCAGCCAGAGGCAACTCATTCTGCACTTTGATTGGCTTGAAGCACAGTACAGTTCTTTCCGCATCGTTCCAATATCCCATCGACACTAAACTTCCTCGATGCACCAATTCGCCTGGTTCACCCGGCACACAATGCGATCCGTCTTCTCGCAGCACTAAGATCTCAGCATTGGGTATGGCTTTTCCGATTGAATCGGGGCGCCGTTCGATCTCTTCCGGCGCCAGATAAGTTGAGCGAAAAGCTTCGGTAAAACCATACATTAGAAAAATTTTCGTCGTCGGTAACGCCTTGCGTAGTAAATTGAGTGTCATGCGCGGCATTGTTCCACCTGAACTGGTGATATAACGCAATGAAGAAACACCGCTCCAGTCCAATTGCGCCAATTGAATCCATAGCGGAGGCACGGCAGCAAGTCCCGTAATTTTTTTTCCCTTGATAGTATTGATGATATCGCGTGGCAACAGGTAATTCATCAAAACATTCTCTGCTCCCACCTTAAAGGAAGTGGTCAATTGATTTAACCCATAATCGAAACTCAATGGCAAAACCGTCAGAATGCGATCATCCGCCCGATTTTGCAAATACTGTGTAACACTTCTCGTACCAGTCATGAGATTGCGATGCGACAACACAACACCCTTGGATTTACCAGTGCTACCAGAAGTGTAAACAATGGCAACCATATCACTGTCAATGGCAATGAAAGATCGCTTCGTTTTTCCTTCGGCACGAAACGTTTCCCAACTGATAATCAGAAAGCCTGTAATGACTGGAAGATTATCATTACCATCTACCACAACGATGGTATGAAGATCATGACATAATGACAATCCGGCCTGCAGAACCCTCAATCGATCCAGTGAAGTAATCAATATCCTTACATTACAATTGATTAGAATATAAGCAACTTGCTCAGACTTTAATACCGGATTCACCGGGACGAATACGCCACCCGCCGCAGAAACTGCAAATAATGCAATTACCGTCTCAATACGCTTTTCAAGATATACCGCGACACGCTCTCCCCGGCCCAGTCCTAATGCCAACAACCCACCCGCTTTCATTTCAACTTCACTCGCCAAGATGGCATAACTGATTGACTGATCCTGATACGATAGCGCTTGTGCATCGGGCGATTGTTCTGCTGCCGTGAAAATCAAGTCATGTATTAAATCAGTCATTGCTTAAAAAGCCATTCCCTCTTTTCATAAAAAAACTCAACTGCAATAAATAATTAGAGTATAACCTGCTTCTTATAGTTTGCTTAATTTCACAATACGAATCACATCATCATACTTGGGAAAGAAACACTATTATTTTAGAATCGCGTACACTAATATTTTTTTAATACTTCGCATATATTGTTTCCAAACACAGAAATGATGACAGTACGCACACGATTTGCACCCAGTCCAACCGGTTATCTTCACATCGGCGGCGCCCGCACGGCACTTTTTTCTTGGGCCTATGCGCGCCGGCATAACGGAAAATTTATTTTACGCATCGAAGATACCGATCAAGAACGCTCAACTCAGCAATCTACTCAAGCAATTCTTGATGGTATGGCATGGCTGCAATTGGATTATGACGAAGGTCCATTCTATCAAATGCAACGATTGCAACGCTACCACGAAGTTGCCGAACAATTATTACGAAATAATCTGGCCTATTTTTGCTACGCCACCAAAGAAGAATTGGATGAAATGCGCGAACGCCAGCTGGCCGCTGGACAAAAACCCAGGTATGACGGACGTTGGCGCGATTCAAAACAATCGCCACCCGTAGGAGTGAAACCCGTTATTCGATTCAAGAATCCATCGGATGGCTATGTTTCCTTTAATGATCAAATTAAAGGCCGTATTACCGTAGCTAATCATGAACTGGATGATTTGGTACTATTACGCAGCGATGGAATTCCTACTTATAACTTCAGCGTAGTGCTGGATGACCTGGATATGAATATTACGCATGTCATCCGCGGTGATGATCATGTCAATAACACGCCACGGCAAATTAACATTCTTAAAGCGCTCAACGCATCGCTACCAGAATATGCGCATGTTCCCATGATCTTGGGCTCGAATGGCGAGCGCTTATCAAAGCGCCACGGCGCAGTATCGGTCATGCAATATCAGGAGGATGGTTACCTGCCTGAGGCATTGCTGAATTATTTAGCAAGACTCGGTTGGTCGCACGGCGACGAAGAGATATTTAGTCGGGAAGAATTGATTGCGTGGTTTGATCTATCATCAATCAGCCATTCCCCAGCCAAGTTCAATCCGGAGAAATTGCATTGGATTAACCAGCAGTATCTCAAGAAAACTGATAATTCACGCTTGGCCGAATTGGTCGTACCTTTTCTGAATAAAGATAATTGTCAGGTTTCGGGTGGCCCTAATTTAACTCGCGTTATCGATTTACTAAAAGAAAGAGTCAACACTATTGAAGAGCTAGCCGATGCAGCCGTCTATTTTTATCGACCACTGGAACCGACCGATGAACTGAAAGCTCAATATTTCAATACCGAAACAAAATCTCTCTTGACAGTTTTACTTGGGCACCTCGACAACATTGAGTGGACACGTGAATCCATTAATAAGGAAATTAAAGCGGCAGCCAAGAATCTCGATGTTAAGCTCCCTAAAATTGCAATGCCCTTGAGAGTAATGGTTACAGGTGAAGCACATACTCCATCAATTGATGCAGTTCTGGAACTACTTGGCCGTAAGGAAACACTTATGCGCATCAATACCTGCTTGGCTAAATTTCCCGACTGATCTTTCCTTTACAATAAAGGGTAGCATCAGTATAATCCATTTTCCTTTGATCAAGGGGGTATAGCTCAGCTGGGAGAGCGCTTGCATGGCATGCAAGAGGTCAGCGGTTCGATCCCGCTTATCTCCACCAGTTTATTTTTGATAACAAAAGCTATATAGAAATAAAAAATACAGCAAATTTAGTCCCCATCGTCTAGAGGCCTAGGACATCGCCCTTTCACGGCGGTAACAGGGGTTCGAATCCCCTTGGGGACGCCAATAAAATTAATAAGTTAAACGATAAAGACTTCTTTATTCTCTTTCAACGATAATGATACGATCTTTTCCTGTATTACCCAATATCGGCTAGAAGACCAGAACAAACCGGTCATCGTTAATCACATTACGATTATTTTTCACTTCACACAGCTTAACTTGCTCCAAGTACTTTAAACCCGAAATTAATAACTCGGATCATACATCAGTGATCTGACATAGTTATCCAAATCTTCAGGTAAACTGGTTTCATTCGATCCTTCCTTAACCGCCACATTGCAAACGGCTACAGCAATGGCATGCGATACCTTACGTACGCGAGTCAGTGCTGGATATATTGCTCCCACACCAATCTCTTGCTCTGTCACGGTATCGGCTAATACCTTAGCGGCAGCCAGAAACATACTTTGTGTAACATTTCGCGCAGCACTTGCCTGAATACCTAAGCCAATTCCAGGAAAAATATACGCATTATTACCCTGAGCAGGCTTAAACAGTTTATTGCCATACCATACCGCGTCAAAAGGACTGCCGCTCGCAAAAATGACACGACCTTCACTCCATAGATATGCTTGCTCAGCGGTACATTCGGTATGTGAAGTAGGATTTGATAAAGCGATAATAACCGGACGTTCGTTTACTGCAGCCATTTTCCTCACCACAGCCTCGTCGAATGTACCTGCGACACCGGTTGCACCAATTAATACGTCGGGCTTGATGTCACCGATTGCGTTCACAAAACTGCGCGCAGCATGTTGATGCGCAAAAGGCTGGATACGAGGTTTGATATTGTTATTGGCAGCAGTAACTAAGCCTTTTCTATCAATAAACCACAATCGTTTTTGTGCCTCCGATTTATTCAGTCCTGCGCTGCAAAATCCATCAACCAATAACTCGGCTGTGCCGCTTGCAGCAGACCCTGTGCCAAGAAACATGATGCGCAAATCAGAAAATTTTTTCCCAGTGATTCGACAGGAAGTATAAATGCCCGCCAGCGTAACCGCAGCGGTACCCTGTATATCATCATTAAAACATCGGACTTGATGAGTGTAGCGATCTAAGAATTCAAATGCATTCGGTGTCAGAAAATCTTCAAACTGTATTAATGCGTTCGGGTAGCGCGATTGCACAGCCCAAATAAATTCATCAATAAACGATCGATAATCTTCGCCGCTGATCCGCGGATACGGATACCCAAGATAAAGCGGATCCTCTCGCAAAGCAACATTATTAGTACCGACATCCAGCATAACCGGCATACACTGCAACGGATTAATACCGGCACAAGCCACGTATAAAGCGACTTTGCCGATAGGGATTCCCATGCCATTCGCGCCCAAATCGCCTAAGCCTAGAATCCGTTCGCCATCCGTTACAACAATCACACGAACGTCTTCCTCAGGCCAATTTTTCAGAATAGTCTCAATTTCTCCCCGATCCTCCGGAGTAATATAAAATCCTTGCGGTTTTCTGAAAATATGTGCAAATTCCTTACATGCCTCACCTACAGTTGGGGTATAAACCAACGGCATAATTTCTTCGATATGATCAATCATTGTGCGATAAAAAAGTCTTTGATTACTCTCCAATAACGCATTTAGAAAAATATATTTCTCAATGGCTGACGTTTTATTTCGCATGCTGCCCAATACACGATCAATTTGTTTATGAATACTGGCAACTTCATAAGGCAGCAATCCACGCAAGCCGAACTCTTGACGTTCTTTCCGCGTAAATGCTGTGGATTTTGTTTGCACTGGGTCAACCAGTAATGCCTTACCTCGCAGATTTTTCATATAAATTCCACTCCCGCAATAGTGCTGTACTCGTTGTAGGTATAACCTTACTTGAAATCAAATCGCAATTGGACAATCCAAAGAACGAAAGATAAACTTATTTGTCACTAATAAGAACGTATTTCATAAATTAACCTATGTTGTTTTAATAACAAACAAGAATTATTTAAAATATAACATCATGAATCAATCATTTGTTCCTACGCCCAATCCAAATTTATATACTGAAGAAGAAATCGCAAAGCTTGTTCACACCTTTTATGCAAAGGCAAGAAAAGACCCTTCTTTGGGTCCGATTTTTGAAGCCCATGTCATTGACTGGGATGCACATTTTGTGCAAATGATCAATTTCTGGTCCGCTCAATTACGTGGAACTAGCAGGTTTCGTGGCGCCCCGATGCCTAAACATATCGCACTACCAGATCTCACAGCGGAATTATTTGAGCGCTGGCTATATCTTTTTCGGCAAACCACCGAAGAAATCGGCAATTCCAGCTTACAAAAGCACGCTGATGCAGTTGCAAGTTTCATTGCAACTCGGTTGTGGCAAGGCTATCAAATGAACAATTATCCGGATAAAAAACCGCAAGCGCTTCGTAGTGTCTAATATCTTATCTTTCTAGCTGGTATAAGCTCTATCACCTAGTATGATGAAATTTTATTTTTAGTATAAGTAGATGATGATTAGCATGAAATAAAAAGAGATAATAAAGCATCCTTATTCGGCTATATTCTTTAATATGCTGTATTGTAATATTCGTTCTTCATAAGGATATTCACGTTGAAAAGTATCAAAAGCAAAATCATTGTTTTTTCAATTTTAGCTACACTGATCCCGTCTGCAGGATTAGGGATACTCTCGTTTCAGCAAAATGAAGTGATGATCAATGAGAATGTCACGCGTGAATTGCGTGCTTTGGCAAATCATGCTAGCCGCGAACTAGATTTATGGACTAAAGATCAGATCTACATAGCTCGCGAACTTTCAACCTCAAAGATTTTAATAGACAGTTTATCTAATATAAACCAGGCATATACAAACAATAGACAAATAGTGCAACCGAAAATATTAGAGCACTATTTAATATCTGTACATAAGAAACTTGAAACGGTGCTGGAATTAACTGTAGCCGATACAGAAGGTGAAATAATCGCCAGTACCCTAGAATCCCATATTCCATCTCCCCTCCAGAAAAATTGGATAGAGCATGCATCTATTCAAGGAAATGTAATTGTTACCCCCCATTGGAATGCATTGCACTCAACAGCGACGTTTAGCATTTCAGTTCCTATATTATCCATCGATGATTTTATCTTAGGTGCTCTGATCGTAACCTTTGATTTGCATAATGTCCAATCTGCATTAAAAGATCCCGTCAAATCACCCCCAGGAGATGTTCTTTTGTTAGACAAAGATGGGAATGCCATGCTTGCGAGTAATAGCTTGGCAATTGACGCCGATAGCACTATATCGCTCGACCCTCATGTTCTAGCGCGGCTACAAAATAATTTAGGTGAATTTGAGATATTTGAAGAATCACACCAACAAAAAATGATGGGACTAGCTTATACCTCAGAAAAGCCACCAATCACTATTATCGCTACCAGAAGTTACGAATCCATTTATGCTGCGTGGATTCAGCAACGTAACTTATTCATTGGTTCAATCAGCACCTTGCTTCTAATTGTAACTATTATTGCTTTCAGAATGGGGCATGCCATCGTTGTACCGCTGGAACGACTTATTTCTGCAACAGAAAAAATCGTGAAAGGGGATTTGAATGTTGAACTGGATACGACACAAAGTAATGAAATGGGTCAACTTACTCAAAGATTTAATCAGATGACCGATAAATTGCGTCAGAATCAGGCTGAAATCAATGCAGCAAGCGCAGCTATGCAACTAAAAAATCAACTACTGGAAACATTGTCAGTGACAGACAGCTTGACCGGCCTCTATAATCGCAACAAGCTTAATTTAATTATCAATGATCAGCTTGCCCGATATGCGCGTAACAAGCGCCCTTTCGCAGTATTGATGATTGATGTTGACTATTTCAAAACTCTTAATGACAGTCTCGGGCACGTCGCCGGTGATGAAATATTAACTGCTGTCGCTAATAAAATTATACACTGCATTCGAAGCGTCGATTTTGCCGCCCGATACGGCGGTGACGAATTTATTGTCATATTAACCGAAACGACAGTCGACGAAGCAATGAATACTGCCGAACGCATTCGATCTCAAGTCGCGCAGATTCATTGCAATGCAATCAATCACACCGTTGAAGTAACATTAAGCATTGGCATCATACAAAGTGAACCGGAAGATACTTCTTTAACCATATTGCTTTCCAGAGTAGATAGCGCACTTTATGAAGCCAAGCATGCTGGACGAAATCAAGCCTACTGTATGCAACCTAAAACCAGTGTTGCATGACATCACTTAAGCATTACGGCCTCATTCTCTTTCCAGCATGGTATGTAACATCCAGCCTTGGTTTCCATTAATCTGGATTCGTAACCAGGGGCCTTGGTTGGCAATTGCTGTCACCTTCGTATCTTTCTCAAGAGTTCTAAGAACTTGTGCGTATTGATTAGGTTCTTTTCGTAAAAAAGCTCTTTTTATTGTGCGTAATTTTACCGGCACATGAAATTCAAGTAGTAAATGATCGACGTACGTCACCTTTTTTCGATTCTGATCCGATATTAATGCAATAAAATTATTTGCCTGTGCAACATGATTCATCGCAGCAGCAAATTGATCTTTTGAATAGAATAATGAAGCTGTTTCTAATAAATGCTGAGCTTGAATTTGTAATATCTGATCAAATGAGGAGATTCTTGCTTGCTTCAAATGTTCTAAACTTGCTTCCACTTCTGCAATTGCAGAAGCCGTACTCGGTTTAGTAGCTAAACGATGTAATTTTACTTGCGCGCGCGTAGCTTCTTTATTAGTTTCCCGTAATACATGCGCCTGAGTTTGCTGCTTAATTCTTTGATTTTTTATCAACTCGTCTTTCTCGGCAATTATTTTTTCCAGACGCAAAATTTCATTTTTTAACTCTTCATACTGATAGGTCGATTCAGGTACAGGCTCTGCAATTGAAACCGGCGCAGGCTCTTGAGTCGCACATCCAGATAAAATTAGGATAGAGAAAATGAAAATCGTGCGCCATACCGGCGCACCATTAATTCTCAATACAGGTGACAATGTGATTGCAAGTAACAGAAAGATCATGTTTTTATTCACATAATTATCAAAAACTCATCGTTACGAATTCAAAAGATAATCGCTAACGATTTAAAATAATCTCCAGTACAAACTTACTACCGATATATGCAAGTAATAATGTCATAAACCCGGTTAGTGTCCAACGAATAGCTATTCTTCCTCGCCACCCATATAATTGCCTCCCGATCAGCAAGGCAGCAAACACGCACCAGGAAATAATGCCAAACAGTGTCTTATGTGAGAATGTCAAAGGCTGTCCAAACACTTCTTTGGAGAAAACAATACCGCTGACTAATGTCAGTGTAAGCAATACAAATCCAACCCAGATAATACGAAATAATAATCTTTCCATTATCAATAGCGGCGGTAAATTTGTGAATATCGAATGCGCCACGGGGTGATGCAAGTGCCGCTCTACTACCGTCATCAACAATGCGTGTAACGCTGCAATTGCTAACAAGCTATACGCCAGCATAGCAACTAACAAATGCGCTTTAAATGCTGGCAGCTCCGTATTCTCAAGAGGGCGCAATGATGGAAAAACCAAAGGTAATAAAATCGCAATCGAGGCAGTGACCGCGATCGGGGCAACTAAGGTTTGCAATCCTTGCAAGCGGCTATAAAATCCAGAGAACCAATAGATAAATGCCGTTAGCCATACAATCGATGAAATGGCATTACCCACTCCGAAACTGAGTCCTTCTCCAATAAACATAGATTGATAAAGCGTAATGGCATGCAGTAATAAAGGCACAAGCATGACATAGTGCATTCGATTGGTGATAGCAGATTTTGATCCATTCATATCTGCTGACACAGAATTCCAAGTATTTCTCCAGAAATACCAGCCAATGACCATGTAAAGCAAAAAAGCTGTAAGATAAGTTAAAATACTAATTATTGACATCACAGTTCTTTCAAGAAGCAAAAGTAGTTAATTAGTCTACAGGGCACCTCAACAAATTCAAAGTGCTAATCTAATTAATTATCTAAATTTGTACAATTGTCTCCATCTATTTTTCTGAGGTTTTAGCATGTTTGAGAATTTAACTGGCCGTCTTGCCGGCATCATAAAAACGCTACGGGGTGAAGCAAGACTTACTGAAGACAATATCCAGCAAGCATTGCGTGAAGTCCGATTGGCATTACTGGAAGCCGATGTGGCGCTACCGGTCGTCAAAGATTTCATTGTACGTGTCAAAGAAAAGGCGGTTGGTCATGAAGTAATGACCAGCCTTACCCCAGGCCAAGCTTTAATCGGTATCGTCCATCAAGAACTTATTGCAATTATGGGCGGAGAAAAATCGGAACTTAATCTCGCTACGATTCCGCCTGCTGTCATTCTCATGGCGGGGTTGCAAGGAGCCGGCAAAACCACCAGTAGCGGAAAATTGGCAAAGTGGTTGATAGAGCAAAGAAAAAAGAAAGTATTGCTAGTTTCATGCGATATTTATCGCCCTGCTGCCATTCAACAGCTTGAGCTGCTGGCGAATCAAACTGGAGCTGATTTTTTTCCCGTTAAAGCCGGGCAGAAACCGGGAGAGATCGGAACAAATGCGCTAGATTATGCCCGCAAGCATCATCATGATGTAATGATTGTTGATACTGCTGGTCGGCTAGGTATCGATGAAGCGATGATGCAAGAAATCAGGGAATTGGAAGCCACGCTGAAACCAATAGAAACATTATTCGTAGTTGATGCCATGCAAGGACAGGATGCTGTTAACACGGCTAAAGCGTTTGCCGATGTGCTACCTCTGACAGGCGTCATCCTCACAAAACTCGATGGCGATGCGCGAGGTGGTGCCGCTTTATCGGTCAAACATATCACTGGTAAACCAATTAAATTTGCTGGGGTTGCAGAAAAATTGAATGGATTGGAGTTATTTCATCCCGACCGCATGGCGTCTCGTATTTTAGGCATGGGTGATGTGCTTGGATTGATTGAAGAAGCTCAGCGTAGCGCAGATCAGCAAGAAGCTGAGAAACTCATGAAAAAAATGAAATCAGGAAAGGATTTTGATCTGAATGATTTCAAAGCACAATTTCAGCAAATGCGAAAAATGGGAGGAATGAGTTCACTGATGGACAAACTTCCTGCCCAATTTAGTCAGGCCGCACAAAATATTAAAGTGGACGACAAGTTAATCAATCGAACGGAAGGCATTATTGATTCCATGACGAAACAAGAACGCGCTAAGCCTGAAATTCTCAAGGCCTCAAGGAAACGAAGAATTGCTGCAGGTGCTGGAGTTACCGTGCAAGAAGTAAATCGTCTACTGGCACAATTCGAACAAGCCAGAAAAATGATGAAGATGATGAATAAAGGCGGAATGGCAAAAATGATGCGCGGATTGAAAGGTATGCTCCCTCGTTTACATTAGGAACATTTTGATAATTGCGGTTACACGCAATGAAACGCATGCAACACACCTATCGCAGAAAGATAATTAAGTCGATTCGCCACTGCGCCAGGAAACAATTCGTTTACACAAATCATCCACCCTTTCCTGAAAATTTTGTTGAACATAAACAACACCGTGTGCCTCATACCATCCAACAGGAACAACCCAACGCACCCCAGAACCCGCGCTGGTCACCGTCATTCACAGCATCCTGAAATGCACGTCCATGGGCATGGCCGTGTACACCACAACTGTTTCCGCAACCGCAGGCCGTTTGAGCAAACAGATGCTGTGCCACTGCGCCTGCCACAGATTTGAAATAGCCGCCGAAATGATTCACCGGTGACCAGTCCGGCATGGCGGGTGGCAAGGGTGGAGAAAGCGCACTGAATTCATCGTCGCCGTAAACAATGCGTCCGCCAACCATTGTAAGTACTGAAACAAGCTGCCGGATATCGTCTTCCGGGATACTGAAATAATCTGCGGATAGTACGGCAAGGTCGGCGTATTGACCCGACTTGATCTGGCCTTTGATACCTTGTTCGTTGGAAAACCAGGTATTGGCCTGTGTATAAAGCCGTAATGCAGTCTCGCGGTCGACGAGATTAGCTGCTGGATACAATGAAAGGCCGCCCAAAGTCTTGCCGGTCGTGAGCCAATGCAGCGCATTCCAAGGATCGTAACTGGCTACGCGGGTGGCATCGGTGCCTGCGCCGACGTTTACACCCAGTTCCAACATACGTTGATAAGGTGGCGTTCGTTCTGCGGCTTTACGCCCGTAGCGCTGTACAAAAAATTCACCTTGGTAGGCCATGCGGTGTTGGATGGCGATACCGCCACCTAATTTGGCGATGCGCTCCAAATTAATATCAGTCACGGTTTCGGCGTGATCAAAGAACCAATGAATGCCATCGAATGGAATGTCGCGGTTCACTTTTTCGAAAACATCCAGTGCGCGCGAGATGGTTTCATTGTAGGTGGCATGCAAGCGGAACGGCCAGCGATTGCGGACAAGGATACGCACCACAGCCTCCAGGTCATTTTCCAGGTTTGGCGGCATATCCGGGCGTGGCATGCGGAAATCCTCAAAGTCCGCTGCGGAAAACACCAGCATTTCACCTGCGCCGTTGTGACGGTAATAACCATCGCCTTCACCAGGTTTCAGCATTTTGGTCCATTTGGTGAAATCCGCAATTTCTTCTCCGGGTTTCTGTGTAAATAAATTGTATGCGATGCGGAGCGTCATCTCGCCACTTTGGTGCAGGCTCTCGATGATTTTGTAATCGTCTGGGTAATTCTGATAGCCGCCACCGGCATCAATCACGCTCGTCACGCCAAGGCGATTCATTTCCCGCATGAAGTGGCGCGTCGAGTTGATCTGGTAGTCATACGGCAGTTTTGGACCTCTGGCGAGCGCAGAATACAGGATTAACGCACTGGGTTCCGCCAGCAACAGACCGGTTGGTTCCCCGTTGGCATCTTTGGCAATCAACCCACCTGGCGGATTGGGCGTATCCCGATTGTAGCCGCAAGCACGCAACGCCGCGCGGTTAAGCAGGGCGCGATCGTAGAGATGCAAAATGAAAACCGGGGTATCCGGTGCCACGGCATTGATTTCATCGAGTGTCGGCAAACGTTTCTCAGCGAACTGCATCTCAGTAAAACCACCTACAACCCGCACCCATTGCGGTGCGGGCGTGCGCGCCACCTGCTCCTGCAGACGGCGCATGGCATCCGCCAACGAAGGGATACCGTCCCAACGTAATTCCAAGTTGTAATTGAGTCCGCCACGGATAAGGTGTAGATGTGAGTCGATTAACCCCGGAATCACACGGCGGCGGTTAAGATTGATCACTTTTGTCCGGTCATCGGCAAAGCGCATCACCTCGTTGTCCATTCCTACCGCGATGAAATGACCTTCAGAAATGGCAACAGCCGTAGCTTGTGGATTCTGACGATCAAGCGTGGTGAATTGGCCGTTGCGCAATATCAGTTGCGCTTTAAGATTATCCATTGAAGGCCCTCCTGAAGGTTGAGCTGCAAGCGTGCCGGTATTCGAAAGCAAAAAAGATGCACCCGCTGCCTGCAAAATACGGCGGCGACGTAAATTTATTTCACGCTCACTCATAAAAAAACTGCATTCCCGTTACAAACTTGCTCACTTACTTCTTCGTGATGGTGAAGTAACTCGTCATTAGGTTTCGATAATTAGGTAAGTAACTAGAGAATAAGGCGCCTAAGCCCTCAACATCGTTACGCCAATCTCGATGCAATTCGCAAGCCACGCCAAACCAGTTCATCAATTGTACACCGGCCGACTGCATACGCGCCCAGGCTGCGTCGCGTGTTACTTCATTGAAAGTACCGGACGCATCGGTCACTACGAATACTTCATAACCTTCCTCGATTGCAGATAGTGCCGGAAAAGCGACACAGACTTCCGTAACCACGCCGGCAATGATTAACTGTTTACGGCCGGTCTTTTTGACTGCATTAACAAAATCCTCGTTGTCCCAAGCATTGATATTGCCGGGGCGTGCAACATAAGGCGCAGTCGGGTGCATTTCCTTGATTTCCGGAACCAACGGACCATTGGGACCATCTTCGAAACTGGTTGTTAAAATGGTTGGTAATTTGAAATACTTGCCACAAGCTGTCAGAGCCAACACATTGTTTTTAAATTCATTCGGTGAAAAATCCTGTACCAGGGAAATTAACCCCGCCTGATGGTCTACCAATAATAAAACCGCATCATCCTTGGAAAGTCGGTTATATTTAAAAGTCTTATTCATAATTTTTCTCCTTATGTTCCTGATTATAAATATATCATTCAGTACAACGCATAGAAGCGATCACTAATGATTTTTCCATCTTTCCAGTGTTGCACCGCTACTTGATCGAATTTCTTGTGACCGAAATTTTTATGCTTGTATTCGTAATGCCACTCGGTCATCGTTACGTTTTCACCCACCGCGGTGGAGACAATTTCGGATTTGAGCCATGCTTCGACACCTTCGAATAGCTCGGATTCGCGTTTTTTGGCTTGTTGCAAGCCTGTTGCTACCACATCGTTTTTTTCGATAACAATGCAATCGGGGTGGTAATACTTGTCCATCGATTCCAATATCTCACCCTTTAGAATCATCTGATTGAAGTCATTGAGTATTTCTTCTAATGTCATTTTGGATACCTCTTTAAAAATACAACCGGTTCATCACGCGTAATTATTTGTGTTCATGCAATTCTGCCCATTTTGCCGCTTTGGTAATCGGCCATGGCCTGGCGGATTTCTTCTGAACTATTCATAACAAACGGGCCGCTACCGACGATAGGTTCATCTATCGGTTCACCGCACAGCAATAGCGCTGTCGTATCGGGCGCACTAATGATGCGGATACGATCACCTGCTTGAGCAAACAAGCCGACCTCTGCTGCATGAATGGTTTCGGTTCCATTGTTGACGCGCACCGATCCCTTAAGCACGGCCAGCAATGTGTTATAGCCGCCAGGCACGGCAAGATCGATCGACTGCTCATGGGTTAAGCGCAAATCCCAGACGTTAATGGGTGTGAAAGTATGCGCCGGTCCTGTAACACCAGCGAATTCGCCTGCAATGACACGTATTATTCCTTGATCATTTGGGAGATTGATGGCAGGAATTTGGTTATCCAGAATACTCTGATAGTGCGGTGGTGACATCTTGTCTTTGGCTGGCAAGTTGACCCACAATTGCACCATCTCCAGCACGCCGCCATGCTCGGCGAAATCGCGGCTATGGAATTCTTCATGCACCAGACCGGAAGCCGCTGTCATCCATTGCACATCGCCAGAGCCGATTTTTCCGCCGCCACCGGAACTGTCGCGATGCTCCACTTCGCCGCTATACACAATGGTAACGGTTTCAAAACCGCGATGCGGATGTTCACCGACGCCACGGCGTTGCGTAGTCGCTTGAAATTCCATTGGGCCTGCATAATCAAACAGCAAAAAAGGGCTGATCATCGCTCCCAGCGCTGAATAAGAAAACAGTGTGCGTACCGGAAAACCATCGCCGACCCAATGTCGATGGACTTCGCGCTGTATACGTAGCAGCTTTTTAAGGGATGCTTCAGATTGAATTGTCTGCATGATTGTATACCCTCCCGCAGGATTTCATTTTTACGTGATAGAGTAATACCATCAGAATTTATTACAAGTACGCACAAAAAAGATACTGTCAAAAACAGGAAAACTCAAAATGCCTAGTAAAGAAGTTTGTTGTCCGGTAGAAGTGACTCTGAAGGTAATTGGAGGACGATGGAAGGTTTTGATTATTCATCAACTATTAAACGGTAAGATGCGGTTTAACGAATTACAAAGAAACCTAACGGGAATTACCCATCGTACATTAAGCCGGCAATTGCGAGAGATGGAAGTACATCAATTAATTGTCAGAAATGATTTCAACGAAATTCCACCGCGCGTTGAATATTCATTATCTCCACTGGGACATTCTCTTCAATCCATCTTGTATGCGATGGATAAATGGGGAAGGGAATATAATAACACCGTTACCTAACCAACTAATTTTACAAGGCATAATTTCAAAATTTGTATGTTATCCAGGTAGTAAAGTAATCTACTTCTTTAGCTGTGTATTCAGTTCTAAGGAAATCACTCGGAAAAAAATGTACATAACTTGCCAGAAATGTAATATGCGGGGTAGGTTCCCAAATGAATGTGAGCGCGGGCGAGCTACCTGAGTAATGCTTTTGATTGCCGGTAGAAGAAGGGAGGAAAATAGGTATGGTACCAATCGAATAGATTGCATCGTTAACGTTCTGCCGCCAGAAAAATCCCCAATCTAAGGAAGCTTTTATTTGCTTAGTGAGCGATAAATTAAGTGTCGGATGAATATGGACAAAATTGGATGGCCCGCCCAAATCTGCAAGGTTAAAATAAGCCCCTGTAGGAAATAACGGATTGTACGTGCCCAGTGTTGGCGACTTACTATCGCCACTGGTAATATCTGCCCGCATTCCAACTTGAGGTCTTAAGGGAAGTTTCGAGAAAATGTAGTGCGTATCAGAAGCAACTGCCCAAGCTCTAATTTCATTTGAACCAAACATAAAATCTTTTGCTTTGATTGGCGAATGATTTTCCTTCAAGTTTTAGAGATGCTTCCGGATGGAGGAGTTGTACATCTTCCGCTTTAGCTGAGTTTATGAAAATAGATTTATCGATAAAAAACCGTTGACAGGTAATCGCTATTGATACAAATAAAATGAAATAGCGAAGATTCAAACCATCCTCCTTTTAATCATTTTATTTGAGCATGCAGGAGTGACTCAGTTATTCAATTTGTTGTTGTTCATGAAGGAAAGTTAGGTGCAATGTAGTGTGTGACCGTAGGCTCGCTTCCGGAGACAAGTAAGGTATGGATTTCGGCCTGTAAGCTGCGATCCGCATTCGTTACACGTTCGTGTTGACGCAGGTGCTCGAGCCAAGATTCAACGCAGAAAAATTCAATAAAGTGATTGGGAAACTCGGCGTGTTCAAATATACCCCATGAGAAAGCACCGCTTTGGCGGCGGCGTCTGCTTAATTCACGAGTTGCATATAGAAAATCACGCACCCGATCACTTTGAACTATGTACTGAACTGTCACAAAAACCGGACCGCGGTCATGAGTCACACCATCATGTATGATAGGCGTCGGCCAATGCATTGAAGGAGTAAGATTAATTTTATCAATGCCGCCTATACGCCAACGCCAAGTAAACGCAATTGCCACGATTGCGCCCACGGCTGCGATGATCAATGATTCTGAAATACTGGTTATTTCAGCAAGCTTACCCCACAACACACTACCGAGCGCCATTGAACCCATGAAAACCGCCATAAAGACGGCAAGCCCACGTGACCGTACCCAATTTGGAAGTGCCATCTGCGCTGCTGTCTGAAGTGAGGATAAGATTGCAATCCATGCAATACCACTTATGGCCATTGCAAAACATAAGAGAATCAATTGATCTAATGTTGCCAAGGCAAATATAGTGCCTGCATACACAATTGTTGCTAACGCGACCAATCTATCGCGCGAAATTTTTTCACGAAGTTTGGGTAATATAAAAGCACCGGCAATAGCACCGGCACCGATACAGGCTACCAAGCTACCCAATGTCTGTGGTCCGCTATCGGGCAGGTTTTTGGCTAATAATGGCAACAACGCCCAAGAAGCACTTGCAAAAAGGAAGAAACCGAATCCGCGCATAACTGCAGCCTGGAGGTCTGGTGTATGGCGCGCAAAACGAAAACCGGAACGCAAAGCAGAAAAGAATCTTTCTCTGGGCAATTCGCTGATTGGCGCCTCGCGCTGCCACGTTATCAAGGCAATGATGACAAAAATATACGAGAGTGCATTTAAAACAAACACTGCGCCACTTCCGGAAAACGATACAATTACACCCGCTAACGCAGGACCAAGCGCACGTGCCATATTGATCCCGAGGCCATTCAATGCAATGGCAGATTGCAATTCGGCTCGAGGCACGAGTTCCGGTGTTATTGCAGCCCATGCCGGCATCATCATCGCCGATCCAAGTCCCATTGCAAACGTTAAAATGAGCAGGCTCCATATTGAAGTAAAGCCTATTAGCGTCATAAATCCTAATAGTCCGGCAACTATAGCCATCCATATCTGAACTGCAATGAGATAGCGGCGCCGGTCGACAATATCAGCGAGGGCGCCTGCAGGCATGGCCAATAGAAAAATAGGGAAAGTTGTAGCCGTCTGAATCAATGCCACCATTACGGGTGTCGGTGACAGCGACGCCATTAACCAACTAGCACCAATATCATGCATCCATGTTCCAATGTTCGAAATAAGTGTTGCTATCCATAGTGCTCGGAAAATAGGTATTTGAAATGGTGACCAAGCCGTGGTTGTCTTATTGATAGAATCCTTCAATGTTCTTATCTCCATTTAAAAAATAAAGAACCTCGTCGCAAGCAGCGGGATATTAATTTCATCCTCTTTATCTGCTGGCCATCAGTCAGCTTACACCATAAGAGCCGGGGAATTAAACCCGCAGGCATTAAGATTAGGAATTGGGTCATAAAGATGGCAAAACCGAAACGGTCACGGCGAAAGGGGTGACTAATAAGACTAACGAATCCGAACGAATCGAATCGCTGACCCGATCGTTCAAGCCTGATTTAAAGAAATTTGATCCGAAGCTGGACTACAAAGTGTGGTTTCATGCTGCCGTGAAAGCCATCGTTCATCGGTCTCAACCGTAACTAGCCATCCTTCTTGAAGGAAAACGGATAACCGTTGAAAAACGTGCGATTCCGGTGGAAGTGCTAACGCTTTGACGGCACGGCACGTTCGCTTCCGGATTCAATTCATGTTATTTTTAACTTCGCACAAGCAATGCTTATGATCAACATGCTTCAAATACAGACAGAATGCTTAGTTTTGGGAACACAAGCTAAGTATTTGATTTAATTTGAGCCTGTTAAATATAGCAAGTAGTTGCGCCAACCGCCAAAATGGCTGATGTCCTCTGCATTAATGGTGGCATAGTGCTCACACAGAAAGCCTTGTACCGTTTCACCGTTTGCCAGCGTAATGGTGCCTATCCCTAATGGCGCCGGAATATTGGCGGCAAAACTGCCGAACTCGCGTTCTGGTAATTCCCACACTTCCACTTCGATTGCAACGCCTGCTTCGTTTGGGTTGACGCGGATCAAACCGGGCCGCTGCGGCGGTTTTCCTGGCAATGCGTAAAGCCTGTAATCCGATGATGTAGTCGTACAAGCTAGTAATCGGCCTTGGCGGCTGGTTAATTGTTCATTCAACGGCAAACCGGACAAATGCGCTCCACACACGGCTATGCGTACCTGACTAAAGTGGGATGCCGCCGGGAAATCGGTATTGTGCGGAAACGCAATGCCTGTTGCACCTAAAGAAAGTGAGGAGGCTTGTTGCAGCCGATGCGCAAGATGCAGCAGCGATTCATCGTGATGTGCGGGTGCCGCCAACGTGATGCCAAAAGGCAATCCATCCTGCTGAAAGCCTGCGGGAACCGCAACCGCAGCGTAGTCCAGCAAATTCATGAAATTGGTGTAATACCCTAAGTTGGTGTTGAGCCGGATCGGATCCTGTTGCATGGCTTGAATGGTATAGATGGTACCGGCGGTCGGTGTCAGCAGGCAATCGATATTCGCCCAGATCCGGTCTGCCTGTTGTTTGAGCTGGCGTAACTGATAGATTCCCTCAAACGCATCCACTGCCGAACGCTGTTTTGCGGTTGCGATAATTTCACGTACCGGCGCGATGATTTGATCGTTGTGCAAGTCGAAAAATGAACGGATCGCCGCATAGCGTTCAGCTATCCAAGGGCCTTCGTAAAGCAGGCGGGCGGTTTCGACAAACGGTGCAAAGTCTATTTCGATGGCTTCCCCGCCCACTGCCTGTATACGAGCAATGGATTCATAGAATAACCGTTCACTGTTCTGATTATCGAAGAATTTCAGTTGTTGCCGGCGTGGAATACCAAAACGGAAATGCGACGCTGCACCAAAATTGAAGTCCACTGTTTCTCTTTCCCTGGAATAGCTATCTTCTGCATCGTAGACGGCAGCAATGGTTAGAATACGCGCGGCATCCGCAGCGGTATAGGTAAAAACGGATAAGGTATCGAGGGATCGGCAAGCCGGTACCGCGCCATAAGCGGAGAACCAGCCTTTGGTGGGTTTATAGCCGATCAGGTTATTAAAAGCGGCGGGCACTCTGCCTGAACCTGCGGTATCGGTACCAAGGCTGAAACATACTTGCCCTTTGGCGACCGCAACGGCCGAACCCGAGCTGGAGCCACCTGAAATATAGCCGGGGTTAAAGGCATTGTGGCACGCGCCATAAGGCGACCGCGTGCCATTCAATCCGGTAGCGAATTGATCGAGATTGGTTTTACCGATGGGGATGGCGCCGGCATCAATGAGTCTCTGCACAACCGTGGCGCTACCGGAAGGTATATAGGCAAAAGCCGGGCAGGCTGCCGTAGTCGGTAATGTCGCCAAATCGATATTGTCTTTGATGGCGAAAGGCACGCCATACAGCGGCAACGATGCCATTCCTTGCGCTTCGATATTGTGCGCATAGTTTCGCAACGATTCCAATGAAAGCGTGGAAATCCAGATATGACCCGGGTCATTTTGAATTTCGGCATAGAGGGCTTCGACTACCTGGGTTGGTGACCATTCACCTCTTGCGTAATGTTGCTGCAGCGATGAAATATCGGGTAGCGGAATAATTTTACGACTCATCACTGATTCTCCCGAACAATGAAAAGCACTTGCCCGGCCGAGACATACCCGCCTTGTTTGCAGAACAACTGTTGTATCGTGCCGGTAACCGGCGAATCCAACGGAAATTCCATTTTCATCGATTCAACCATGATTACCGGCTTGCCTGCTTCCACCGATTCACCTTCATCGGCCAGTATTTTCCATACCGTACCCGTAACCTGCGAACTGACGGCTTGGGAGCCTTGCGGCAAATCCAGTTCGCTTTGGGTATCCGCTTCATCAAGCACATCTTCACTGACATATTGCGATTGACCCTGGGCCTCCCAGCGCCGACGTTCAGCTTCAAAGGCAGCCTGTTGTCGGGTTTTGAATGCATTAATGCTTGCCGCATGTTGCTGCAGGAAAATTTGGTATTGCTTCAAGTTCAGAACCGTTTCTTCAGTACGCAGCTTGAAGTGCCCGCTAATGAAATCCTGGCGCAGCCTGAGCAATTCGCTTTCGCTAACTGGATAAAAGCGGATCTGATCGAAGAAGCGTAATAACCAGGGTTTGCCATCTTTGAAATCGCTTGTTTGGCGGTAACGATTCCACATTTGCACCGTGCGGCCCACAAACTGATACCCGCCCGGGCCTTCCATGCCGTACACACATAAATAGGCACCCCCTATACCGACGGCATTTTCCGGCGTCCAGGTACGCGCCGGGTTGTATTTGGTAGTGACCAAGCGATGGCGCGGATCCAATGGCGTTGCAACCGGTGCGCCCAAATAAACATCGCCCAGTCCCATTACCAGATAACTGGCCGAAAATACAATATGCTGCACGTCCTCAATCGATTCCAGTCCGTTGATACGGCGGATAAATTCGATATTACTCGGACACCAGGGCGCATCGCTGCGTACCGATTGCATATATTTCTCGATCGCCAGCCGTGTAGCAGCATCATCCCAAGAAAGCGGCAAATGAAGGATACGAGACGGCACTTCCATATCATCAATCGCGGGTAGCTGTTTTTCGCCTGCAATCAACATTTCCAGCAATTTTCCGCGCGCCAGTTGGCGCGAATCGAAATGAATCTGCAGCGAGCGAATACCGGGTGTCAGATCCAAAATACCGCTAAGCGCCTGCTTGTTGATGCATTGTTGCAGCCATGACATCAAAGCGTGAGCGCGGAAACGTAAATTCAGGTCGAGGATGGGCGGACCGTACTCGACCAAGAGGTATTTATCGCCGGATTGGCGGTAAGTCACTTGCACTTGCTTTGCGTTTTCCGAAATATAGTGTAGAACGGCATTACCCAGTTTTTCGGAGCGAGAAGTTACTGGCACGCCGGTATCCGCATGAAGCTGCCGGATCAATTCATTTTGCTGTTGCTCCAGTACTAAAGCTTGTTCCAGCGATATCGGGTAAAAGCGAATGCTATCGCCGGGTCTGAGTTGTCCGGTTTTCCATAATTCTGCCTGCGCAACTGTGGCCGGACACACGAATCCGCCCAGGCTGGGGCCGTCAGGGCCGAGAATGATTGGCATATCCCCGGTAAAATCAACCGCCCCGATGGCATAAGCATTGTCGTGAATATTGGAGGGATGCAAGCCCGCTTCGCCGCCATCGCTGCGTGCCCATTGCGGCTTGGGGCCGATCAGACGCACGCCGGTACGGCTGGAATTGTGATGCACCTTCCACTCAGCGGCAAAAAACTGTTCAATATCGGCTGCGGTGAAGAAATCCGGTGCACCATGCGGCCCATACAAGACGGCGATCTCCCACTGATTGGTATAACGCGGAATCCATTGCTGCGGCACTTGTTGCGAATCCGGCCGGGAAGTCGGCAACGGTCGAACATGCAACACATCGCCGGCGCGCAGCACGCGGCCCGCATGACCGCCAAACTGTCCGAGCGTGAAGGTGGATTTGCTGTCGAGATAATCGGGCACTTGAAAGCCCCCGTGCACGGCCAAGTAAACCCGGCTGCCGGATTGCCGGACTTTGCCGAATTGTAACAATGCACCAGCTCGGACAAAATGAGACTGCCATTGCAGTAGCGGTTCGCTATCCAAGCAGACATCGATCGGCGCGCCACAGATCGCAATGATGCTGTCGCAATTGAAGCGTAGTGTCGGACCGGCGAGTGTGATTTCCAGTCCGGCGCTGTTGTCAGAATTGCTGACCAGCCGGTTGGCTAGCCGGAAAGCCAGGCTATCCATCGGTCCGGAAGGCGGCACGCCCACATTCCAGTAGCCGATCCGCCCGGGATAGTCCTGTATCGTGGTCTGCACACCGGCATTAAGAACGTCTATGCTGTGCGGCTGATAATGGAAGCCATTGAGAAATTGTGTGTTTTGCTGTCCGCTGCGAAACACTGTGCTATGCAGAATTTGCTTGAGATAATCCAGATTGGTTTCAATGCCATGCAACGATGTGTTATCCAATGCATTCAGTAGTTTTGTAATGGCTGCGTCTCGCCCCGGCGCACGCACAATAATTTTGGCCAGCATCGGATCGTAAAATGCGGATACCTCGATACCGCGTTCGACCCACGTTTCAACACGTGCTGCGTCGGAAAATTCGACCGCCGTCAGAATTCCGCTGGAAGGCTGGAAATCTTTGGCAGGATTTTCAGCGTACACCCGCACCTGAATAGAAGCGCCGCTGGGTTCGATCGTGAAAGAATCGAGAGAGGGTAAATCGCCCGCGGCTTGCCGCACCATCCACTCCACCAGATCGATACCGGTGACTTCCTCTGTTACACCGTGTTCAACTTGCAAGCGGGTATTAACTTCAAGAAAATAAAACTGACCGGTAGTATCGTCAAAAATATATTCGACGGTACCCGCAGACTGATAATTCACAGCCTTTCCCAAACGCACCGCCGTATCCAGCAGTGCCTGGCGCAAATGAGGAGCGAGATTGGGAGCAGGCGTTTCCTCGATGACTTTCTGATTGCGCCGCTGCATGGAACAATCGCGCTCGGCGAGCGCGACGACTTGGCCATTGCCATCACCGAAAATCTGCACTTCAATATGGCGCGCACGGTCGACATATTTTTCCAGGAACAATCCGGCATCCTTGAAATTGTTTTGTGCCAGCGTTTTGACGGATTCGTAAGCACTCATCAACTCATCCTGATTCCAGCACAGCCGCATACCGATGCCGCCACCGCCCGCAGTACTTTTCAACATTAATGGGTAGCCGATATGCTTGGCTTGATGACAAGCCGCTTCAAGATTCTCCAGCAAACCGCTTCCCGGCAAAAGCGGTACCTGGTTTTCCAGCGCCAAGGCGCGTGCCGTGTGCTTTAAACCAAAGGCGCGCATTTGCTGCGGGGTGGGACCGATAAAACGGATGTTATGAATAGCGCATTGCTCGGCAAAATCGGCTTTCTCACTGAGAAAACCATAACCAGGATGAATAGCCTGTGCACCGCTTTGCCGGGCAATCTCCAGGATTTTATCGGTACGCAAATAACTCTCTGCAGCAAGCCCGCTGCCAATGCAATAAGCCTCATCAGCTTCGGCGACATGCCGCGATAACACATCGGCCTCGGTATAGACTGCTACACTTTTGACCCGCATACGGCGCAGGGTGCGGATAATCCGGCACGCGATAGCGCCGCGATTGGCAATCAGGACTTTGTCGAACATGGCATTACCCCCTTATTGGATAAATGGTCAGCCGGATGTCATTGCTCAGCTTGTTGTCATAACTAGGCATCCCAGACCAGCAAGCGGATCGGCGTCGGGTTATACGCGTTACATGGATTGTTGAGTTGCGGGCAGTTGGAAATCAATACCAATACATCCATTTCCGCGCGCATTTCGACATACTTCCCCGACGCTGAGATACCATCGACAAACTCCAATCCGCCATCTTCAGTTACAGGAACATTCATAAAAAAATTGATGTTGCTGGGAATATCGCGCTTGCTTATGCCTAATTGTTCACAAGCGGTATCATGCGTCAGCGCATGCAAAAAATTGTCGCGGCAACTGTGCATCGGGTATTTTTCCAGCGCATAGCGAACCGTGTTACTTTCCGCCGCACAAGCACCGCCCAATGTGTCATGACGCCCACAGGTATCCGCTACGATTGTGAGCATGGTGTTGCCAAAATTGGAACACAGCTTGCTACCGGTGGTCAAATACAGCTTATTTTGGGCACGGATGGTATCCGTTGCGCTATAACGCTCCAATGCGTGATTGGCATTGAAAAACAATGTATCAACGGCTTGATTGCCTTCCAGATCGACGATACGGAAAAATTGTCCCTGCTTGACGATCTTGGTCCAAGGCTCACCGGCGGCACAAATTTCATTCACGACTGCTTGGCTGGGATCAAGCTGGCTTGTTTGCAGATTAAACGTGTTCATAGCGTACCCTCACAATAAAAATGTTTGGCATTTTGTAATGCGCGAATATTCTCGGCGATATGCAGGCATTCGTTAGCGGCTTCAGCGGGTGTATCGAATAGCTCTATATTGACTGCACCGGGCTGATAAGGCTGCCTCGGATCCAAAGGATGGGGAGCCGCAGATAGCACCAGCAGCGTATTCATTACGAAACTCAAGTCGACATAATCGCCCGCTTTGCTGTGATTAGGATGAAATGTCAATTCCCCGGCGCTATTGGCGGTTACTTTGCTAAAGAAATTGATATTCGAAACGATATCGCGCATCCCCAATCCCCACTTTCCCAGTTCGATCAACATGCCATCCAGGCCACTGCGGAACATTTGATTGCGATGTTCTTGATAGCGTGCAGTGCCGTATTTCTGCAGAATTATGTGACTGTCACTCAAGCCGCATACGGTATCGTTCCATCCAGCTGTATCTTCCGTGATACAACAGAAAATCCGCCCCATATCCGAATGGCAAGCGTGTCCCTTGGTCAAACGGAAAGTATGTTGAGATTTCAAAGTATCCGCCATATTATAACGCTCGAGCTTTTCTTCCTGATTGAAGAACAATACCGCAGTATTGGCGCCTCCTTCGACATCAGTTAACCGCAATGTCGTACCGCGACGGATGATGCCCGACCAGTGGCATCCTCCCGGGATGGATTGTTTCCAGATTATTGTATTGTGCTGATTCATGATGAATTCCTTTTATGAAAGTTTCTGATCGCCAAACCATTTCTTGTAAAGAATATACAAGGTTGTAATAGTTAGAATGCTGCCCAATACGAGCGGGGTTGCCCATAATTGCCACCAAGGCGCGTCAGCCGAAATGGCATAAGGGCGTGGCCAAGCAATATTGATGACTTCAAATAACGACCACATGAACGCTAAGATATTGATGATTAATCCCCATTTACCCAGTTTTAATTCCCCGAGTTGAGGATCCCACCGCCCTGTGAGCCGGGCAACCAATGCAAACCCGGTCGTGAAGGTAAACATGGCATATAAACCGCCGGTACCGAAAGCGATAATGGTGGCAACGGCATCGTCATTAAGTCCGAAAATTAATCCGCATCCTGCCAACAAAACGGTAAAGAGGACAGCATTACGCGGCGTCTTGCTAACCGTCACCCGGCTCAGTATTGCTGGCATATTACCCTCTCGTGCCATCGAATATACGATACGGGATGTATATTTCACCATTGATGCACCGCAGGCCAGAAAAGCAGTCATCACGATTGCTAAAAAGGGTTTTTCAAACCATTCTCCAATGCTACTGGCGATCAGTGGCGTAACCGGATCGGATGTATGACTGGAATGTCTCAGCGTGTCATGCTCAAATGCCAGAATCAATGCGGCTGAGTTGAATAAAACTACCGTGCCGACAAGCAGTAGCGACATGAAAATTGCCCGTGGCACCATGCGCTTAGGTTGATGGGTTTCTTCGGCGGTCGTAGAGCAGGCATCAAAACCGATAAAGGCCCAGCCTGATATAGCCAATGCCGCAAAAAAAGCAGCCATTTCACTGGGCGCTGTGCCGGTACCCATATGCTGGAATAATTCCATGAACGGATGCTGGCGGAAGAAAAAGAATAGTAGCAATGCAACGCCGAAAGATCCGACGACTTCGGCGTAAACACCCAATTTGATTATCAGATTGAAAATACCAACCGGAGCCAGGTTAAGCAACGTGCAAAGAAGCAGGAACAAAGCGGCCCATAGCACCATAATTTCACCGCTATTATCCGACACCCCGCAGAAGGTTGCCAGCCAAAAACCGCCGGTGTAGGCGGTTGTGGTGACCATGGCGATGGTGGAACAAATATAGATCACGCCCGCATAGTTTCCGGCTATGACACCGCCGAGCTGCCGTGCCCATTTATAGGCGCCGCCTGCAATCGGAAATTGCGAAGACAATTCCGCATAAACCGTAGCTACCAACAGTTGCATGAGTAAGCAGACCGCCAATGCGGCAAACCAACCGCCACCGGCCACTACTGTTTGTACGCCGATGATGGCATAGAGCCCGGCGACCGGTGAGACAACCGCAAAACCCAGCGTAAAACTGTGCCATACGCTCATGCTGCGATTGAGCATATCGCCGGTTAGATTATCTTGGGAAGACGCGATTTGTTTTACTGAACCTGACATAACAAGTCTCCATACAAAAAGGATTTACCGGAATTGTAATGAACCTCAGTACATTACACCTTAACCTCCCGGGCTTTTTTCCCTCCGTGGAGTCTCGTTATTTCGAGACCGGAAACTCTTGGACCTGACGCCGTTTTACTTTAGACCGGAACCCTAGTTTCTCATCGTGATGCTGCTCTACTTAGCGATTGCTTGATAAGCATTCGCAATGCGAGCAATGGGGGCATTCTAAGTTTATTTTTTTGAAAAAGCAAATAGGTTATCGATTCAGAAACAATGATCGATTTGCTCAACCTTGTATAAGCGCTGGGATAACGATGCATTCGGATCCGGTGTATAAGTATCAGGAGGATAATCACTCAATAGATTTTTATTGCTGCGGATTTCGATAGTGGATTGAATATTCTGACCACTGCTCGTATCTTTGATAATCATAATCCAATCTCCATTGCCATGAGTAATCGGTTGCTTGGTGCTCCCAAAAAACTTGGAGTCATGAATTTCGGTAATATAGTAAGTCTTTTCGGCTTCGTTGTGCATCTGTGGGTAACCATGCACTGTTACCGATTCGTGGTAGATAAAAAAAGTATTGATGTCACGCCAGGTATTGCGATTATCCTTAGGTAAATGAAATCCTGCATCGCTTCTGATACAAGCGGCAATTTCCAAATAATTTTTATCGCTATGGCGGCTATAGATAATATTCTGTTCGAGCAGCTCTTGTCGCGTAGGCGACATCGTGCACGCAGATAAGAGAACAACCGCCAATATCGATAGAATTTTTAGAAAAAAATCCATACTAGTTTTTTTATCCATCTTTTCAATAAAGAATATTCGATTCGCATATTATCGTGCAATTTAAAGAGGTTCGTGCTCAGCAAGTATATGGTGACCATTTGACTTGCTAAAAGAAAATACCAAATAAAGTATAACTGACCTTAACTGAAAGATACCAGATTTAAAGGTTTTAAGTTCTGCATCGAGGAAACTGCCCCGCCATCGATTGTTTATCTCAACAACCAACAGAACGTATGTTCTAAAATCTTTTGTCTCAAATCTTTACATCCGCCGTTCAAACCGATAAAAAGCCAGCATACCCATCAAATTCGGCAGAAAATTAACCGGACGGTTATGATCGCTCATCACCCTGCGTTCAAGAATGCGCGCATTGCATTGACGGCACAATGCTTCAAAATCACTTAACGTGCAAAGATGAATATTCGGGGTATCGTACCAATGGTACGGTAGCGTTTCCGAAACAGGCATATGACCGGAAATCACCTGCATACGGTTTTTCCAGTAACCAAAATTGGGAAATGAAACAATTCCTTCTCTGCCAACTCGCAGCATTTCCTTGATAATACCTTCGGTATGCCGCATTGCCTGAAGGGTTTGGGACAAAATAACGTAATCAAACGAATCCGATTCAAAACTCGATAGCCCTGTTTCCAAATCGTTCTGGATAACGTTGATACCATTACCGAAACAACTGAGTAAATTATCGTCATCGATTTCCACGCCATAACCAAAAACATTGCGGGTATCGCGCAAATATCGCAATAATGAACCATCACCGCAACCTAAATCCAGAATTTTTGCACCGGGCTTTATCCATTCTGCAATGGCTGCAAAATCAGGACGTAATGCAATAGTTGACGGCACTGTTGAGGTATTCATGATTACAGTAATTCCAGTTGCTTATTAAATAGAAATGTTATCCATATAGGCCCGTACCAACTGATGGTAATACAGATTCTCCATTAAAAAAGAATCATGGCCGTGACTGGCGGTAATCTCCGCATAACTAACATTAATCTTATTATCTAGTAACGCCTTGACGATTTCACGGGAACGCTCAGGCGAAAAGCGCCCATCCGACGTAAACGATATGATCAGGAAATTGGCTTTGGCAACCCGGAAAGCTGCGCTTAAATCTCCATTATAGGGGCCTGCTGGATTGAAATAATCCAGCGCCTTTGTCATCAACAAATAAGTGTTGGCATCAAACAAATCGGCAAATTTATCACCCTGATAACGCAAATAAGATTCGATTTCAAATTCTACGTCAAAGCCGAATGATAATTCGCCTTTACGCAGGCTGCGTCCAAACTTTGCCGCCATCGAATCATCGGAGAGATAGGTGATATGACCCAGCATACGCGCCAATCGCAAGCCACGCCTAGGCAAAGTATCGTAAGCATAATAATTTCCACCATAAAAATCCTGATCGGTCATGATTGCCTGGCGCGCCACATCATTAAATGCGATATTTTGTGCCGTTAAATTGGCTGCTGCAGCAATTACCAGCGCATGACGCACTTTTTCCGGATAATCCAGCGTCCATTGCAAGGCTTGCATACCCCCCAGGCTACCGCCTACCACGGCTGCAAACTGATCAATACCCAAATGCTCTGCCAGCTGGGCTTGCGTTTCCACCCAGTCTTCCACAGTAACCACAGGAAAATTTGCGCCGTAATGTTTGCCAGTTCTCGTATCGATACTCGCCGGCCCTGTTGAACCGTGACAACCGCCTAAGTTATTCACGCCTATTACAAAAAAACGATTGGTATCAATGGGTTTCCCCGGACCCACCATATTGTCCCACCAGCCGGTACTCTTCTCTTTGCCGCTATACACGCCGGCCACATGATGATTCCCCGATAACGCGTGACAAATCAAGACGGCATTGGAGCGTGCCGCATTGAGTTGACCATAAGTTTCGTATACCAAATGATAAGTACCGATCACAATGCCGCTTTTCAATTGCAAGGGCTTGTCAATCTGCACATACTGAGGCGTCACCACGCCTACTGAGTTTGAGTCTTGCATGTATTTAAGGAAAATCCAAAGAAACGACTGAATAATCTATTAAGGATTTGAATAACTGTTACTTCTTACTGAAATTCCAAAACAAATGACAATTGTTCTGAAGAATCCTGATCATTATAGCGTCAAAGAACGAACACGCACTAGTCATTCAATTTCGTTAGCAACGCGGCCATTTTTTCCGGTTGATCCGCTTTGATGATTTTCTGTACCAGTGGAAAAATATCCGGCAAATGGCTTTTTAATATCTGATTCTTTACGGCCAGCAGCTGCGCTGGATACATAGAAAATTGTTGCAAGCCAAATCCCAGCAGGAGCCTAGTAAATTGTTTATCCCCGGCCATTTCACCGCAAACCGAAACGGGTACTTTAGCACGGTTGGCACTTTGTATGACATGCGAAACCAGCCAAATGATCGCTGGATGCAATGGATCATATAGATGAGCAACCGCATCGTCGATGCGATCCACCGCCAGGGTATATTGAATCAAATCATTCGTACCAATGGACAAGAAATCCAATTTTCGCATAATCAGATCCAAACTCAATGCGGCGGCGGGTATTTCAATCATACCGCCCACTTTGATATGCTCATCAAATCGCAACTTATCCTCGCGGAGAGTTTGCTTGGCGTGTTCAATAAGGTTCAGTGTCTGGTCTATTTCCGCAGTATGGGATAGCATCGGTATCAAAATACGCACATCGCCATGTTTGGATGCCCGCAAAATAGCACGTAGTTGCGTGTGAAACATTTTAGGCTCAGCCAGACTGAAACGGATTGCGCGTAAACCCAGCGCCGGGTTCGTAGCAAAATGAGTACTGCCTCTCAGGCTTTTATCCGCCCCTAAATCAAATGTGCGAATAACCACAGGTTGTTTATGCATTTTGACGGCCACGGTTCGATAAGCTTCAAATTGCTCATCTTCGCTTGGTAAATCATCGCGATTCAAGAACAAGAATTCGCTGCGAAACAGGCCAATACCCGTGGCGCCGCTCTCGATAACCTGTTCAATATCTTGCGGCAATTCAATATTGGCGTACAAATCGATAGGTGTGCCGTCCAATGTCACCGCTGCGACGCTTTTGAGCCGTTTTAATTTTCTTTTTTCTAGCTCTAGTTGGCCTTGACGCAACCGGTATTCGTCCAGTACGTATTTATCCGGGTTGACAATGATAATACCCTGATTTCCATCGACAATCAGACAGTCATCTTCCACAATCAGCTGATGCGCATGATGTAATGCCACAATGGAAGGAATATTGAGACTACGGGCAATGATCGCGGTATGCGAAGTCTGACTGCCCAAATCTGTTAGGAAGGCAATGAATTGATGCTGTTTGTATTGCATCACATCGGCGGGACTTAAGTCATGCGCAACCAAAATACTATCGCCGGTATGTTTGGACGCTGTCGGCGAATAACCCGGATGTCCCAACATGGCCTTGAGCACACGTTCGACCACTTGCACGACATCGGCTTTACGCTCACGCAAGTACGCATCCTCAATTTCTTCAAATTGAAGCAGCAATTCATGCATTTGCTGTTTCAGCGCCCATTCTGCGTTGCAATACGTTTGCGCGATCATATTGCGAGTCGCTTCGGTTAATGTGGGATCATCCAGAATCATCAAGTGCAATTCCAGGAATGCGCTAAACTCAGCACGTGCATGGCCGTCGTTCACTGATTTCTGTAATGCTTCGAACTCTTTACGCACCGCCGCAAATGCGTGATCGAGCCGGGTAATTTCCCTATTAACCTGGTGCTTCGGTATGAGATAATGCATGACCTCGAGTGCAGCAGGCGCTACCAGGTGCGCATGCCCAATCGCAATACCCTCAGATACGCCAATACCGTGCAGGATAAAACTCATTCACCTTCACCAAAATAATCTTCAACCAACGCAACCAATGACGCCATCGCTTCAACTTCGTCATCGCCGATTGTTTCGATCTGTATGCGCGAACCTTTATTGGCCGCCAGCATCATTACACCCATGATACTTTTTGCATTGACACGACGGTTATTGCGTGTCGCCCAAACTTCGCATTTATACTGACTGGCCAGTTTCGTAAATTTTGCCGACGCACGCGCGTGCAAACCCAATTTGTTGACAATTTCCACTTCTCTCGTTTGCATGTCAATTCCGCATTAATTATCAATCTGCACAACACCACCTTGGCCGCCGCTTAACCCCTTCTCGATGACAACCGGCAGGGGTTCATCACGATATGTCAGTACCCGCACCAACATCGGCAAATTAACGCCTGCAATGCATGCAACCTTATCCGGTTGCACCAGCCGGCTGGCAACATTACAGGGTGTTGCACCAAATATGTCGCTGAGTATCAGCACCCCATCTCCACTATCCAATTGTGCAATCAGTGTACGTGCATGCGCTAACACAACATCGGGGTCATCGTCACGCAATACACTCAAATAAGCAAGCTGTGGCGGATTCATTCCAACCACGTGGGATGCGCAACTGATTAAATGTTCCCCCAGATCTTCATGTGTAAGCACTAAAATTCCTATCATCTTGTTTTTTTCCTGCACTTCGTTTTAAAGGATTTTAGCATTGACATTGCTAAAATATCTTGATGTTATCGTGGATAAACACAGAAATATTTCGATTTAATAGCGTAATGGATGAACCGGAACACATTTTCATTACATTTTTTGAATTAAAAATTTGTGAGCCGCTATAAAAGCAGCGTAGTGATTTCTTTCAAGCACGTTCTCGGCAACCTTATAAATCCATTGATTATGGTCGCAGTAACTATCAACGTGACGGCTCTGATCGAGAGGAATGATTTTGGCACAACCGGCGGCATTACTCGAGATATGAACGAGATAGAGCAATATTTAAGTGAAGACGATATGACGAATAGTTTTGTTGCTGAATAGAACACTTAGAAAATAAGTGTTCTATTCAGCAATGTTAAAAAGAATTAAATAACGTCATTTTTGAGCAGCCGTTGTATTTTTTCGTGGATTTTGTAACGAATCGATATCATTACTGACAATGATAAGGTAAGCAAAGAAATCATTTAGCCAATCGTCAAATATCAACCATTAGGCGCTTAAAACGGGTTAAAAGCACCTGAGAATTGCAAATCAGGCAGTTCCCAGGTGCATCCTCCCTCCGGCTAAATCGCGTGAATCTCCCAATTACTCAGCGCCAACCCGCTGCTGAGCGTAGCAAACTGCACTGCAGCGTCAGCACCGTTACCATCCGGGTCATACAACAATGCCCCGGTAACGTTATTATAAATAATGAAATCATTCCCATCCAATGCTTGGGTGCCGATTACAAACTGATCGGCAGGTATTTTATCCGGCGTAACCATCGTTGAAAATGCAGCAAATACACTATTCTCAATCTTAAGGGTATCATCTATTACGTTATAATCGGTAATCGTATCGATTCTGCCTGTCAGATGATCTGCCGTTGTGAATTGAAAATAATCTTTTCCAGCACCCCCCGTTAAAATGTTGTTTCCGCCTAAACCATTAAGCTTATCGTCCCCTCCACCGCCAATTAATTGATTAGCCGCAGAATTTCCAACAATATTATTTGCGATTCCATTACCAGTGGCATGAACGGCAGAGCTTCCTATCAAAGTAATATTTTCCACGTTATCCGGCAGCACATAACTTGCACTGCTGTTGACTCTATCGATACCTTCATTGAAGTTTTCAACAATCAGGTCACCCGCATTGTCGATCGTGTAAATGTCGTCGCCCAATCCACCAATCAGCGTGTCTGCGCCCGTCGCTCCATTGAGTAAATTGGCGGCTGCATTGCCCGTTATCGTGTTAGCCAAAACATTACCGATTCCATTAATAGCTGCCGTACCCGACAGCACCAAATGCTCAACATTGCTTTTCAGTGTATAGGTGATATAACTATTGACCGTATCAATACCGGCATTGGCATTCTCGGTAACAATATCACCGACATTATCGACAACATAGGTATCATTACCCGCCCCACCTTTCAGGGTATCTGCTCCAATACCGCCATCCAGTACATTTGCCGCTGAGTTGCCAGTCAAAATATTAACCAGATCGTTACCCGTACCGTTGATGGCAGCCGTTCCTGTCAATGTAAGGTTTTCAACGTTATCAGGCAGCAAATAAGTAACTTTACTGCTAATTATATCAACACCTTCATTTAACCCTTCGTTAACGCTATCGTTCACGTGATCAACAATATACGTGTCATTACCGAATCCGCCAAATAAGCTATCTGCGCCGCTACTACCATTCAATGTATTATTTGCTATATTGCCGATGATCACATTTGCGAGACCATTGCCCGTGCCATTGATGTTGCCAACACCGATCAAGTTGAGATTCTCGACTTGGCTTGTCAAGGTATACGTCACACTGCTATGAACAGTATCGATACCTGCGTTGAATTTTTCTGTAACAATATCGCCCGAAATATTAACAACATAACTATCATCACCCAATCCACCTGTCATGGTGTCCGCGCCAATACCGCCATCAAGTGCGTTATTGAGTGAATTGCCCGTCAAATTATCGTTGAAATTACCACCAATCAAGTTATCGATGTTCGTCAAAGTATCGAGCCCTGCTCCTCCCGTATTTTGTGAACTCGTCAGTGCCAAGGAAACCACCACAGGAGCAGTCGCATAGGCATAAGATACGGTATCGTTCGCCGCAGTACCGGCAAAAACGTCATTTGTACTGGTATTGACTAGCAACTGGCCTGCCTCAAACGCAGTAACTGCGAGTATCATGGTATCGTCGACGGAAAGCCCATAACTATCGGTTGCAGTTATTTTCAGCGCATAGGTTCCATAATCGTTAAAACTCGGTACACCCGATATGGTGCCAGTCGCTGCATTGATTTGAATCCAGATAGGCAATGCTCCGCCACCCGCAAGCGTAGCGCCAAAAGTTAACGAATCTTCATCACTAAAAGATGCACCGGCATCGTAACTCCAGTTAGCCGTATCAAATTTAACTGCTTGATCGACCAACGGCACTACAATTTCTGGAGCTTGATTCTCGCTCGTCACAACCGCGGTCGGATCGCTGGTCAGGCTCTCAAGCGTGCCCTGACC
>CAADGS010000049.1 GCA_900696615.1 uncultured beta proteobacterium | reverse complement strand
CTGCCTGATCCCTTAGCAACGAAAATACCTACGCGCAAACAAATAGCCCGGGCAACTCCGTTCGATGGAGGCGAAGGCATTTGGTATCACCAGGGTAATATTTATTTTACAACCAAAGGTGACAATCGCGTGTGGGCGTACGCTACGCAGCAAAACCATCTGAGCGTCATGTACAATGCCGCGCTGCATTTCTCACCGATACTTACGGGTGTCGACAACATTACCGGCAATGATGCAGGGGAATTGCTCATAGCGGAAGATGGCGGTGATATGCAAATTGTTGTGCTGGCCGATAATAAGGTCCAGCCATTACTGCAGTTAGTTGGTCATGACCGGTCGGAAATCGCCGGGCCCGCTTTCAGTCCGGACGGTTCACGCCTGTACTTCAGTTCGCAGCGCGGTCAAAGCGGACGGAGTGAAGATGGCATCACGTTTGAAATTAGCGGACCATTTTAGCCCACTTGATAATTTCATCGGACGATCCCATTTGCCCTACTAATAGCTGCAAATCCATTCGCAATTATCATGCCGCTTCACTATTCAGATTAAAGCGGCAATAATTAATGAAGTGACATCGTCACTACAGGGAGGAATGATTTTGGAATTCAAGGATTATTACCAAACACTCGGCGTTTCGCGCGATGCAACGGCTGACGAAATCAAAAAAGCTTTTCGCCGCCTGGCACGCAAATACCATCCGGATGTTTCCAAGGAAGCGGATGCCGAGCAAAAGATGAAAGAGGTCAATGAAGCCTATACCGTGCTTTCCGATACCGAAAAGCGCGCAGCTTATGATCAGTTAGGTCAAGGAGGCGGATTTCAAGCAGGTACCGATTTCCGGCCGCCGCCCGGGTGGGATGCCGGTTTTGAATTTAGCGGACGCGGATTCAATGGCGCGCAAGCTGGCGATTTCAGCGACTTCTTTGCCGAATTATTCGGTAAACATATGGGTGGTGCGCGGCAAACACACCATCGCATGCGGGGCGAAGATCATCATGCCAAAATTTTGCTCGATCTGGAAGATAGCTATCACGGCGCCACACGCAGTTTGACACTGCGCATGCCGAAACTGGATAGTCAGGGACACACCGTGCTAACCGAGCATACGTTGAATGTACGCATTCCCAAAGGGGTATATGCTAACCAAGTGATCCGGCTTGCCGGTCAGGGTGGCCCAGGCCATGCCGGAGAAGCTGCCGGCGATTTGTTTCTGGAAGTGCATTTCAAACCGCATAGCCGTTACCGGATCGAAAATAAAGATATCTACGCCACTTTACCCATTACGCCGTGGGAAGCTATGCTGGGTGCAACGATTAAAACCCCGTTACCGGATGGCATAGTTGAAGTGCGCGTGCCGGAGAATTCACAATCCGGGCGTAAATTGCGCTTGAAAGGACGGGGTATTCCTGCTGCCACACCCGGGGATTTGTATCTGGTTTTGGAAGTAGTATTGCCGCCGGCCGCAACAGAAAAAGCGCGCGAATTATACCAGACCATGGCGCGAGAACTCGCGTTCAATCCACGTCAATATCTTGGAGTATAAATTATGGCGGACGAAATTAATGCTATTTTGCTTGAGGATACCCAACTTGATTTGGAACAACTGGCGAGAAGCTGCCAGGTTACGCGCGAATGGGTAATCGAGCATGTACAATGGGGACTACTGCACGCTGATGATTTCATTTATGCCGAACCGGAATCATGGATATTCGATAGCCGCGCCTTTATGCGTGCCAAACGAATCATAGCGATCGAAAGGGATTTTGAATGCAATCCGGAATTGGCCGGCTTGGTGGCTGACATGATTGAAGAAATTGAACGCCTCCGCGCGCATCTGAAAACTGTCAGGTTACATCAAGATTAAATCCATTATTGCAACTTATTTTGAAAAAAGAAAAACATATGATGTCTGTCCATATTGTATGCCCTCACTGCCATGCGACTAACCGGGTACCGGCGGATCGCCTGAATGCCTCACCTAGGTGCGGGGCTTGTCATCAAGCATTATTTCTTGCTCAACCGATTGAACTTACCGAAGCAAATTTCAATCGCCATCTTTCTAACAGCGATATTCCCTTAATGGTTGATTTTTGGGCGCCCTGGTGCGGCCCGTGCCGCATGATGGCACCAGCTTTTGCCAAGGCAGCCGCCGTCCTTGAGCCAGAAATACGGCTGGCCAAAGTCAATACGGAGGAACAGCAAGGGTTAGCCACTCGTTACGCCATTCGCAGCATTCCCACGCTGATAATGTTTAAAAATGGACGTGAAATGACCCGCCAATCCGGTGCCATGAACGAGCAGGATCTGGTGCGATGGGCGCAAGCAAACAGCCAATAAAAATAAAGAAGGAACACATGTATGCTTAATCACGGTTTTCTATCCCGTCTGATCTGGGTTTCACTGGCGGTTATATTGTTGATGCTGTTTTTTCACAGCTTCCTTTATCACTACTTTCCCGATTTCTTGCATTCCAATTATTTCAGTGGCGAAGCTAAGCAGGAGAATGCCGAACCGCGACTCGTGCAAGCGCGCGGCAATCTCGCGGAGGATGAAAAAAGCACTATTGCGTTATTTGAAAATTCCCGGGATTCCGTCGTTTTCATCACCACACGCCAACGCGTGATGGATGCCTGGACGCGCAATATTTTTTCGGTGCCTAGCGGTAACGGTTCCGGATTTATCTGGGACGGTAACGGTCACATCATCACCAATTTCCATGTCATAAGAGGTGCCAGCGAAGCAACGGTTCGTTTGGCGGACGGGCGCGATTACAGGGCTTCTTTAGTCGGCACCAGTCCGGCGCATGATATTGCGGTATTGCGAATAGGCATTGGTTTCCAAAGGCCCACACCCGTTCCGCTGGGAAGCAGTCATGATCTGAAGGTCGGACAGAAGGTTTTCGCAATCGGCAATCCATTCGGGTTGGATTGGACATTGACCACCGGTATTGTTTCCGCGTTGGATCGGTCGCTTCCGGGCGGTGATGGACGCACCATCGATAATTTGATTCAAACCGATGCTGCTATCAATCCGGGCAATTCCGGCGGACCGCTTCTGGATTCCGCCGGCCGGCTGATCGGTATCAATACCGCTATTTACAGCCCAAGTGGCGCCAGCGCGGGAATTGGCTTTGCAGTACCGGTCGACACCGTTAATCGCGTGGTGCCGCAAATCATCAGCCGCGGCAAATACATACGTCCGGCACTAGGCATTACCGTCGATAACAAGCTGAATACCCGCTTGACCGAGCGCCTTAAAATCAGCGGCGTTGTCATACTGAGCCTCAGTCCCGGTTCAGCCGCAGATGCAGCGGGACTCAAAGGCGCAACACTCACGCCGGAAGGCAACATCATTGCCAACGACATCATCATTGCCGTCGAGAATAAGCCCGTCGATTCGGTCGATAAACTACTTGCACGCATTGATAGTTATAAAGTGGGCGATACCGTCACTATCACTATATTGCGCAATGGCGAAACGCATGATGTGCCGATCACGCTGCAACCGGGTGAATGACTGGTTTGCACAACAATCACGGCCGTCACCCCCACCGGCCTTTAATTTTGTCGATTTCCCCACAATCAAAGCCATATTGCAGAATCAACCGTCAGCAAAATCAGGTACTTGGCACAGGCCTTAATAGATTCGTTCAAGCTTGCAATGAATGAAATTCAGTAAGTGAACAACACCCATGCCAATGGGACTTCCGCGTCAAGGCTAAATTTTTTCAAGCTCTGGAATTTGAATTGCCACTAATCGCCTGAATTGACAACCACCTTATTGCGCCCCCGCTGTTTAGCTTGATAAAGGGCCTTATCCGCAGCTTCGCTCAGGTTGGCAACATCTGGGAAATGTGCAAAATCCGCAATGCCACAGCTAAAATTCACGAAAAATTCATCGTTATGGCTCAAATGTAGGAGGTGCGAGAACACATTACGTATTTCATCGATCACTTTTGCGGCTGAAATCGCATCGGTATCGTTCATAATCACGGCAAATTCTTCTCCACCATACCGCCCAACAATGTCTGTTTCCCGCAATCGCTGTTTAAGTAACCGTGCCAAACTTTTTATGACACGATCTCCTGCAGCATGACCATAGGTATCGTTGATTTTCTTAAAAAAATCAATATCGATCATGGCGAACGACAACGGTGTATTCAATCGACTCGAACGCACGACTTCGCGTGCCAGTTCTTCTTTTATGGCTGTATGATTCAACAAGCCTGTCAAACCATCGTGAATCACTAACGATCGTATCGAGCGACCTCGCGTTACCCGCGAAGTGATGGATGAAATCAAATATGTCGGATCAATCGGCTTCACTATAAAATCGTCACCACATAGACTCATCGCTTCGGGCTGTGTATTGAAATCGTTTTCGGTTGCCAGATAAACGATAGGTATGCTGAAAAAACCTTCCATTTGACGAATGACTCTGGTCAATTCGATACCATTGCACCCGGGCAGGTACAGATCCATCAGAATGATATCGGGATTAAAATCACTCAATTTTTCCAATAATCCCATCGGATCGGATACGGCTTTCACAACCATCTCCGCTTGCTCCAAGATAGCCGTGTAATAGGCCATAACGGTCATACTGTCATCCACGATCAAAACACGAAAAGGCTCTTGAATCTGCGATGCCGTGATCAAATCAAGCTGATCGATCAATTCGCTCGAGTTAATAGGCTTGGTAAAGTAAGCAACACTACCCGCACGCACCGCTCCTAACCGATAGGCCATATCATCGTGTACGGAAATGAAAATTACCCGCACCGGCTGGATTAAATTGCGCTGAATCTTTTCCATGAAATGAATACCGCCCATATCATCCTCAGGAAATTCGACATCAATCAAAATAATGGCATGCGGTCTGTGCTGAATGGCATTGTGAAATTTATCCAAATGATTGAATACTTCCACTTCATAACCATAATAGCGCAATTGTAATGCGAGCTCTTGTGCCGCTTCAGCGTCATCTTCAACCACAAAAATCAAGTTCGATTCATTGGGACTGGGCAGACACACTTGTTCATCAGCACCGCTGTCGCCACTTAGGCGCAGCAGTGGCTGCTCCTCAGCTGAAATTCTTCTTAAATCCTGAATAAGCTGCCAAATTCTTGCAGTTTGCACAGTATCGGCCGCGGCCCCGTTCTGCATCAAATTCTTGAGCACTTGTTCCAGCACACGAGCTTCGTTGCTGAGCTTAGGATGACCAAATGTTCTACCATTACTAACCAAGTTATGCACACTACGATGCAGTTCTTGCAAGGTTCTCATGTTCCACTGAGTTTTCAATTTACTCCACAAGGCTTCAATTTCACTAATTCTGTCGGGTAGCTCTTGTGCAAATGAATCTAGCAACAAACACATCTTTTCTTGAAACTCTTTGTGCTCTTTAGTCTGCATGATAGTACGCCCAAGTTGTGCAATCTCAACGCATGTTACGCGAGATCAAAGTTATGAAAACTCCTGCGGCCATTCTCTGAAATTCCGCCACTACGTTATTTCAAGATAACCGCAGCCATAGCAAAATTAAAAACAGCATTGAAAACTTTTGCCTTTTGCTTGTAGTCATTGTATAAAAAAACACTGATACAAGCTCATTAATTAACACCGGAAAGTTATTATTTAATCCATTTTCCGGGTATTTTTTATCATAATCTATATCATTCGCTATCTGGTAAGAAAATGATATGAATACCGCAATTATTTACACTTTTGTTATGAACCTGGATTCATGCTTGATTCATGAATACCATTTTAACCGGATTGACATTTGTTCAATCTTGCCGTGCCATGCTACGTAAACTGATTGTCCAGATCTTCGCTTGCGCCATCGTATTGACTCTGGGTTCTTTTGCAATTGGCGCATTGCTGACAGGCCCGGCGCCCAGTGCAGTCGGCACGCTTTCAGTGGATTTCCCCGTAGAATCCATTCAGATCCCCGCCGCTACCACCGGTGCCACAGTCCATGGTTGGCTATCTCATGGAAAACCGGGCTACGGTATCGTGTTACTGGTGCATTCGATGCGCAGCAATCGGCTCGAAATGCTCAGCCGGGCAAGATTCTTAACATCACAGGGCTATACCGTGTTTTTAATCGATCTCCATGCTCATGGCGAATCAAGTGGAGATAGAATAACTTTTGGCTTGCTGGAATCCGAAAGCGTTGCGGCAGCGGTAACTTATCTGCATCATACCTTTCCCCATGAACGCATTGGTGCGATTGGCGTATCGTTGGGCGCTGCAGCGATCGTTCTGGTCAAACAGGACCTGAAACTGCATGCAGTAATTCTTGAATCCCTGCACCCGACTGTTGAAGAAGCCATTGATAACCGCTTAAAGCTTCATTTCGGAAGCTATGGATCGATGCTTCTACCACTGATGCTGGCACAATTGTCATTTTACTTGGATGTTCCCATCGAGACATTGAGCCCGATTAGTCGAATCGGACAGCTTGATACCCCGGTATTATTCATTGCCGGTACTCATGACGCGCACACGACACGTTCGGAAACCGAACGGCTTTATGACGCAGCGCAATCCCCCAAAGCGCTCTGGATCGTTCCGGGTGCGGGTCATTTCAACATGCATAGCTATGCAGGCAAAGCCTACGAAAGACAGGTAACTGATTTTTTATCAAAATATTTACGCCCATCGAAACATTCCTCACTACAATGATTTCATTCATTTGAATCAGGTATCCAATCTTAGAGAAAAGATTATGATAAAGTCGTAGTACTATTGCCGAATTAATATTTTTCTACTGATTTAATGCCGGGACAACATGATGAATATCTACCGAAATATTTTACTTGCCATCGATTTTGCTGATCAAGATAATCGGGTTTCTCAAAAAGCCAAATTGCTAGCCGATCAATTTGCTGCGCAGCTTCACATTATCCATGTGCTGGATAATATCCCCATGCCCGATACCCCTTATGGCACAATCATTCCATTGGATGAAGATTCCGCGTACGACTTATTGGAAATCAAGAAAAGCAAATTTATACAAATCGGCGATCAACTGAACATTCCACCAGAGCGTCGCTGGATGGTCTGGGGTGAACCAGAGCAAGAAATTACCCGGCTCGCAGCACAAGAACATATCGATTTGATAATTGTTGGCTCACATGAACGTCATGGATTGGCGGTGCTGATGGGTTCAACCGCCAAAGACGTTTTATATCACGCCGGTTGCGATGTGTTGGCCATTCACATCAAAGATGATTAGAAGGCAAACTATGACAATCGCTCACCGCCAGAATTGCCACCAAGGCTTGGCGCCTATTTCCGGCAATTCTTTAAGTAAATGGCTATCAGGGAAATTCAGGCGCATAACACGCTCGGCATCATCGCGTAAATCATACAATTCCAGTTCCTCATAAGCTTTCACCATAATATACAGCGCTTCCTCCGATGCAGGTGTACGCGGGTACTCTTTGACAGCATTTTGCGCGCGGTTTGCCGCAGCAATGTATGCCTTGCGCTTCATGTAATAACGTGCAACGTGAATTTCACCCATCGCCACGGCATTAATCAGATATGCCATACGCTGCCTGGCATCGGCAGCATACTTGCTTTCAGGAAAGCGCATCACCAGTTCCTTAAAATTTTCAAAGGATTCTCGCGATGCTTTGGAATCGCGTTCACTCATATCCTGTTTAAACGGGCCTTTCAACAAGAATCCCATCATCCCCCAGTTATCGTTAAAACTTGCCAATCCTTTGATATAATAGGCATAATCCACATTGTCATGATTCGGATGTAATTTGATAAATCGGTCTGCTGCCGCGATGGCGGAAGCAGGCTCTTCGTTCTTATAGTGGGCATAGGCCGTCTCAAGCTGCGCTTGCTGGGCTATTCGGCCATAGGGATAACGGGCTTCCAAAGATTCATACAGCTTAATGGCCGCAGTATAATTACCTTCATTTAATTTTTCTTTTGCTTCCGAATAGAATTTATTAGCAGACCAATCCTCCTGATCTGTTTGACGATCCGGGAGCAAATTACAGGCTGATAAAACGAACACTAGCATTAACGCAAAACAACGCAACATGACAAATCCCATAAAAAACGGTGATATCCTTGCTGATTATAACGTAAAGGCATCATTACAAGCACCCATCACCACCTCACCTCGAAACCCGATCAATTTAACGATCCCGGCAACTCACGCCGGTCTTCGTCTGGATAAGGCACTCGCGCAACTGTTATCGGACTGGTCCCGTAGCCATGTGCAAACATGGATTAATGAGAAGCGCGTCACAGTCGATGGCAAAATTCCCACTGTCAAACAAAAAATATGGGGCGGCGAACAAGTTTCAATTTTACCCGGAGACTGTACCAGCGAAACGATTCACAGCGCTGAAAATATTTATCTTGAAGTCGTTTATGAAGACAAGTCGCTAATCGTGATTAACAAGCCTGCCGGTTTAGTTACGCATCCGGGTAATGGCAACTGGCAAGGTACCCTGCTCAACGCATTATTGCATCATGCAACGCAATTGGAAAACATACCTCGCGCCGGTATCGTGCACCGCTTGGATAAAAACACCAGCGGCTTGTTGGTAGTGGCCAAAACCCTCGAAGCGCAAATTAATCTCGTGCGCCAGCTTCAACAACGCACGGTGAAGCGGGAATACCTTGCGTTGGTACTGGGTCATGTCAAACAAGGCGGTAGTGTCGACTTACCGATTGGCAGACACCCTGTTCAGCGCACAAAAATGTCCATCCATCCGCACGGAAAACCCGCACGTACGCACTATCAAGTACTGGAAATTCTTGAAGGTTGTACACTGTTGCGCTGCAGCCTCGAAACAGGCCGTACCCATCAAATACGAGTACACATGAATGCCATCGGACATCCACTTGTAGGTGATCCGGTATACAGTGGCAAACCCAAGAACGTCGAGCAAGCGGCAGAAGAAATACTCACTCGATTTCCCCGACAAGCTTTGCACGCTCACAAGCTTGCGCTGACTCACCCGCAGACACTTCAAATTTTGCAATGGGAAGCCGGGATACCTCATGACATGGCGAAATTACTGCAACAATTGCGCTCGCTTGATACAAAAGAAAAATAGAATCCTTGATATTATTTTTTGGTTTAAAAAAAATGCGCCTATAGGCGCATTTTTTTGTCTTGATAAATAAGACTCAGAATCTGGTCAGCATTTTAAAAGGGTAGTATCGCGTCCATAGAGAAAAGAATCTGATCTTTGTTGCCGCCAAAAGGGCGATAAGCCGAAGCTTGGAGTGATTCATGCAATGCATCGACGCGGTCATAACGAATATTAGGACGAATATTCAATTGCTTGAATCCTTTCCATCCGACATTAAGCGTTCTCAATGCTTTCCAGTTGGCACCGATGGTCACTGCATAATAATCCGCTGGTGTGCTGGTACCGAGCAAACCGACATTACTGGCATAACTGGTACCCAGATGATTGGTGGCTGCAGTTACCCTACCCGGTGCAAAAACCCGGAAACCGTCGCGATCACGGAACCATTCCGCCCGGACACCGACAGACAATGCAGGCGTCAAGTCATAGTAGAAATGCGAATTAACGCCATACCATTCCGCGTCTTTGACAACCCCGGCATAGACATTATTTGCCAGCAGTACGTTATCTGCAAAGCCGTGGTCATGTTGCAAAATCAAATGCGTTCTATCGGTGAATTGATGTTTAAAAACCAGGCTGTACATTCCCCAAAAACTGCTATTGCGCGTTGAGGTCGTACTTCCCGTACCACTGACGTTGAATGAAGTCTTACCGTCATTGCTAGTCCAGGTTACGCCACCGATACCGCCCCAATTTTCCATTTGCTTATCGAAATTACCATCCCATCCGCCCGTTCCGCTACCACCGATGGTACCCGCCATTACGGTAAAGTTTTTATTGACGGTGTAATTACCCAGCACGCCGGTATGCGTGAAAGGTTCGCCATACTGCATGGTATAAGCATGGCTGTAAAAGAAGTTATTCGGTGCAGGAACCGATTCAAAACCAATCGGTGTATAAAAATGTCCGACCTTGACATTCAATCCGTTGCCCAATGGCGCATAAACTTCCGCAAATGCCTGAGGAATGGCGATGCCATAAGTACGACTGGAATTACAACAAATTTCCAAATCCCAATTGCCTCGATCCGCCAAAGGCCGGCCATTATTGACATCGAATGCCGGATTACCGTATGCCTGCGTGAAAATTGCATCGGTACCGAAAAGAAAATCCGCACGGAACCCGAAATCCCATCCTTTGCCTTCTGTTTTTACTGCACGTTCCAGGAAGAAATTCAATTGATTCAACTGAAATCTATTGGCTTGATCGGAAAATGTTACGGGTCCATTGAACCCATGCTCAGAACTGGGATTGTAGGTGGCGCCGCCATGAATCCAGCCACCCGCTGTAATGCCTGTACTTTTGATCGCTTCTATAAAACTATTCGTAGTGCCTTTATCAGTAGAGCTTGTCACAGTACTGGCATGAACAGCGGATAAATTCAAGCCTGTCAGTAGCAGTCCTCCCGCCACTGCATGAATCATTCGATTCGTTTTTAATTTATATTTCATTGCTCCCCCTAACGATTATTTAACGAGCCATAGCATTCTTAGCGCTATGTGAATAGGCACTATCAGAGTATAAACAAAACCCTAGCACCTATGTGGACAGACTCTATCACTGAATCCTTAGAATGGTCAACGTAAACAAACGGGTAAAGCAATATTGCACAAAAAATACAACAGTTCAGCCAACATTCGCTTTATTAGAGCGAATATGCCATTTCACACTACATCGCTTCTCTATTTGGCTTACCAGAAACCCCAACTGCCGGTACCGACTATCCATATACCCAAAATAATATTGGTTATCGCATGCGCGATGATGGGGGACCACAACGTATTACTGCGCATATATAAAAGATTATAGGCAATTCCGGCAAGCAATCCGGCGAACCACAAACTGTGCGCAACTGCAAACAAAACTGCCGTGATGCAGAATGCTTTGAATCCTACTTGTGCCGGATTGACGGATAAAAAATGGGGATGGACGATCCAACGCATCAGGAATGAACGCCAAAACAGTTCTTCCATAAGCGGCACCACCAATGCGGCACCCAGTAACCGCACCATCACCAAGAACCAATCCATTTGCGCATCGTTATCGCGCGGATCGAAACCGACGGATTCCCCCATCACCATCCAATCTGCGGTCAGATTAATCCATGCAAAGAACACCGCAACACCAGCCACAATCGCGCCCGACCAAGTACGAAAATTTGTCCCGCTCGGCCACTTCAGCTCACTGTACGCACTTCTAAAAAACCACAGTAAGCTTGCGACCACCGAAATTTTCAGCACGTAAAGTAATCGCACGTCATGAGCATCCCAGCCAAATTTCAATAAAGCATCTTCAACAAGCATAAAAAATACATACGCACCGAACGGCGCAATGCGCGCTATTTTTTCCCGATCAAATGTCATTATGGTTATGTTTTAAGCGAATACGTTATATATTGGCAGCTTTGTATGCAGTGTATCGAAAATACCCGGCTGAATAAGTCGGAATAACGTGGAATGAATGGCTTATATTGAGTGAGCGAATATGAAAAATCCCGCAAAACAACGCACCCAGGCAGTTACCTGTCCATGTGGCAAGCCGTATGCTTATACGCAGTGTTGCGGCCGCTACGTAGATCAGGGCGAAGCTGCCGCTACGGCCGAACATTTGATGCGGTCGCGCTATACCGCATACACACTCGACCGTGAGAACTATTTACTGGATACCTGGCACCCCGATACCCGCCCAACTTCACTGCAATTAACCAATCCGCCGCAAACACACTGGCTGGGTCTCACCGTCAAGCGCCATACGCAAACAGACGCCGATCATGCAACCGTTGAATTCATAGCCCGTTACAAAATCAACGGCCGTGCTTACCGTTTGCATGAAATCAGCCGGTTTGTCCGCGAGCAAGGGATATGGTTTTATGTCGATGGCGACATCTTAGAGAATTGAAGCCATCGTACTTCACAACGCCTCGTAACGAATTGCCACCACTTCCAGCTCTTCGATTCCGGCCGGTGTTTGCAATTTAACGCAATCACCTTCCCGTGCCTTAAGCAGCGCCTTAGCCAACGGGGAAATCCAACTGATGCGGCCCCGGCCCGGATCCGCTTCGTCCAGACCAACGATACTGTAAGTACGCATCTCGCCTTGACTATCGCATACCGTCACCGTAGCGCCAAAAAACACCTGATCGCATGCGCCGCGCTGCGCAGGATCCACCACTTCGGCGTTATCCAGCCGTTTGGACAAAAAACGCAAACGCCGATCGATTTCGCGCAAGCGCCGCTTGCCGTAAATATAATCCCCATTTTCCGAACGATCGCCATTGGAAGCCGCCCAAGTGATGGTTTTTACCAGTTCGGGGCGCTCTATTTTCCATAACCGATCAAATTCATCTTTCAATCGTTGATAGCCAGCCGGCGTAATGTAATTCTTCACGCCTTGCGGCAATTTCGGCGCACTATCCAGGTCGTCGTCTTCATCGCTTTCTTTGACAAATGCTTTGTTCATACTGTTAACCGATTGTTAAATTTATCAATGTGTCACCGTCCGGGAAAAGACATTGATGACAACCACCCCGATCACGATCAGCACCAAGCCAATCACCGCAGGCATATCCAGCGATTGTCCCAAAAAAAGCCAGCCACTCAACGCAATCAATACCACCCCGACACCCGACCAAATGGCATAAGCCACGCCGACGGGAATGGTTTTCAACGTCAGCGACAAGAAATAAAACGCCAGTAAATAACCCGCCACAACGATTACGGATGGCCAAAAGCGCGTAAAGCCCTCGGCCGCTTTCAAACAGGACGTTGCAATCACTTCACTGACAATCGCGACGGCAAGTAAAATCCATTGCTGCATTGCTCTCGTTCCCTATGACACAATCAGTGATCGCTTTGCTATTGATTCAGCGCGTCGGTAATCTGATTGAATGGCTGATGTTGAAAAAAATGCTCGATATTGCTTGCCAACTGATCCAGCAAACGCTGCCTGGATTCCCGGCTTGCCCATGCAATATGCGGCGTGACAATCAAATTTGCCGGTTGCTGCTGCAAAATCGCATTGTCTTTTGTAGGCGGTTCTTCTTGTATCACATCGATCCCGGCACCGGCAATGCGCCCGGTAGACAAGCAATGCAATAAGTCCGCTTCGTTCACCAACTTGCCGCGCGCGGTATTGATCAGATACGCGGACGGTTTCATCAATTCAAACTCCCGGTAACTGATCAGATGGTGGGTGTCTTGCGAGTACGGACAATGCAACGTAATAAAATCCGCTTGACCGATCACGTCGTCAAACGCTGTTCTGCCCGCCCGGGCTATTTTGCCTTTATGCTCGGCGATCAGCACCCGCATGCCGAAAGCCTTCGCAACTTCTGTCACCGCCTGACCCAACTCACCAAATCCGATGACACCCAGTATTTTCCCCGACAACTCCTGAATTCCGAAATCCAAAGGACAAAAAAACCGGCTCGCCTGCCAGCCGCCGCGCTTCACCAATTCCTGATAATCCACAAAGTGGCGCGCCAGATTCAGCATCAGCATGAACACATGCTGCACCACCGACGGCGTGGCATAACCGCGCACGTTACATACTGGAATATGGTATTCAGCCGCAGCCTGTAAATCGATATTGTTATATCCGGTGGCAGCGACGCAAATCAATTTCAAATGCTTAGCTACCGCAATGGCTTTCCGGCTGATAAACACTTTGTTGCTGACCACCACTTCGGCTTCGCGAATCCGTTCCAGCACCTCCTGCTCAGTAGAATCATGATAATACTGCCACGGCGATATCGCCCGCTCCAACATTGCACAGTCCATATCGCCGCGAGTAACGGAACCGAAATCAAAAAAAACAGCACGCAT
>CAADGS010000048.1 GCA_900696615.1 uncultured beta proteobacterium | reverse complement strand
TTAAACGGGAATGTGACGCCAAGCGATAACGTCAAATAAAACGACGGATTGGCTTCAGGAATCGCGAGGCGCATTGCCGGCGGAACCGCGATATAGGAACAACTGGCAGCCAGGACCGTCACCAACGTGATGCCGCCCACCGAATAACCCAAAAGAAAGTGGCCTATAAATAGCCCAAATGCAGCGCCAATCAATGGCATAGCGACACCAAAACTGACCAGAAAAACGCCTACGGATTTGAACTCCGACAATCTTTTTCCTGCCTCCATCCCCATATCACAGAGAAATATGCATAGCGCCCCCATGAAAATGAGTTCAAAGAAAGGCTCGATTTTGTTGTAACTCGCATCGGATACGACCCAACCAATCGCCATCGAACCAAATAACAATAGAATACTGCCGTTGGTAAATGCATCGATGATCAAATGCTTCATCATCCCTTTGTCAGTTTTGGATGCTCCACCCAAGATTCTCCGAGAGTATCCGGCAAGCACCAATCCGATCATGATTGCAGGCGATTCCATGATTGCCAACATGATAACGGGATAGGCCTCATACGTCACACCGATACCAGCCAGAAACGCAACGGCCGTCATATACGTTCCTGCACTGACCGAACCATAATGCGCGGAAATGGCTGCAGCGTTTAGAGGATCTATTTTTCCAAGCGCCCTCAGGATGATGTAAGCAACGATGGGCAAAAAACAACCGAAAAAAAGTGCTGCCCAAACAGCTGGAATAGCCGCTCCCATATCGGATCCGGCTAGTGCTTTACCACCATGCAACCCGATACCAATCAATAAATAAATAACAATCATCTTGTGCATATCGGGCGGAAATTTCAGATCCGATTTGATGAGACAAGCAAGCATACCTAGCGCGAAAAACAATATCGCCGGTACAAGAAGGCTCGACAATGACATGGTAATACTCCTCTTATTCTAATAATAGTTAAGCAACTAAACCCGAGGGTCTTGATGTGCTATACCGTGAAACGAGCTCTCCAGGTTTTTACCGACTTCTACCGGATTGGCTTTTAAATTGTTACATATTGAATCCATGGCAAATGTTTTGTCTGAAAACATTAACAGTGCAGTCGTTATACATCCGTAAGCTATTAATCTGTTGTTCATTTTATTTCTCCATGCTGATAAAAAGCGCTAACGCAATGTAATGTTGAAACTCATCATCTAGCGCTAGCCCTGCTCAAATATAAAAAGCGATGCTACTTTGAATTTGATTTAACCTTTTTGCATCAAAGGCTATGACTAAATCGCGCAGGAACAACAACAAATGATACTTATCTGTAAGACTGAATTTTTCTATCGCCTTGCAGGACAAGATTCTTATCCCCAAGCAAGATTCTCAAGACATTCATTTAGCTTTCAAATCATCACCTGCATAGCTTGCAAAAAATCCATAAGCAAACTAAATTAATAAGTACATTCGCCTATATTCCGTGCTATTCGAATCCTACAGAAGAAGGCTAAGCGGCAATATCCGTGCTGACACGTAAGTGCAATCCCTTATATATCAATAAATTGTAGAAAACTGCCGACTTTTATCGTAAGCTTTGAAAAATTCGTATCCGATTTCACGAGCAGGAAAATAATTTGATTAATGCAATTAAAGAATTAAGTTTCCAAACAGTATTCGATGCGGCAGCGGATGCAATGCTGTTGGCGGATGGCAGCGGTCGGATTGTATGGATTAACGATGCGGCACAACGCCTGCTTGGCTATCAGAAATCTGAGCTAATCGGATTAGCGCTTGAAATGCTCGTAACACCCCGTTACCGGAAGCAATATCGATACTATCAAAAACTTTTTTTAAATAAGCCAGCAAGGCGCGCCCTGAACGCTGGCATTGAACTTATTGCATTGAATTGCGAGGGAAAGGAGCTACTATTGGATATCAGTCTTAGCCCAATAAAAGTAAAACAGCAGGTTTATATCCTCATGATTTTCTCAGCCGCTAAGCGGCGTCTCGATGCCGAGGAAGCACTGCGAGCCAGCGAAGAGCGTTTACGCCTAGCCAAGCAAGCGGCCGATCTAGGCATTTTCGATTACGACTTCAAAAGCAACATTGTTTATTTGGATGAACAAATGCGTAAACTTTGGGGCAAGCAATCTGAAAAAACCGTAAGTTATGATGAATTTGTTGCGGCGATTCATCCTGAAGATCGGGCAGCCAGGCAGACTGCCATCGAGAAAGCTATGGATCCTGCCAGTACCGGCGAATTCAAGGCGCAATACCGCATCATCAATCCCAGCAATGGTTCAGAACGTTGGATATCCGCAAGAGGAAGGGTATATTTCGAGGACGGCTATCCGAATCGACTCATAGGTATTACACGGGATATAACCGAACAAAAAAAATCTCAGAAGAAATTACAAGTGCAGCGCGGTGAAACAGAGAACATTCTCAAACAGCAAGTCGCGGTCCGTACCGCTTCGGCAATTGCGCATGAATTGAATCAGCCGCTAGCGGCCATTTCCGCCTACAGTGAAGTGGTACTGCATGCATTGAACAGTGATAATTTTAGCGCCACTAATCTAAAAAGAGCGCTTGAAGGATGCGTGGAGCAAACACAACGCGCCGGACGCAGTTTACATGAGCTGTTGGCTTTTCTGCAGAAAGGTGAACTGGTAACCGAGCGAGCTAACCTAAACGATGTCATCCATGAAGCGCTAAATATTGTATACGATGACGGTTATGGAAGATTTCATCCGGTATTATATTTGGAACAAAATCTGCCGGACGTTCAGTGTAACCGCATACAAATACAAAAAGTTTTGATCAATCTGTTTAGGAACGCCGTTGAAGCGATGCGTACGATGGATTTACCCATATTGACAATAATCACCAAGCTGCAAACTATAAACGGGAAAGATTTTGCTATGGTGGTTGTTCAAGATAGCGGCCCCGGTCTGGATCCAACCGTGGCAAAGCGGATTTTCGAACCATTTTTCACCACCAAGCCTTCGGGTATTGGCATGGGGTTAGCGATAAGCCGTGCACTCATCGAAGCAAATGGCGGTCAACTATGGTTGGATGCGAATGCCATAACCGGCGCCAAATTCCACTTTACTTTACCGGCTATCTCCTAATTATGCAAAAACCAACTGTATATATCGTAGACGATGATGCCGCTGTGCGGGATTCCCTCACGCTGATGATCGAGCAGGCTGGCATGGATGTGCAGTCTTTTGAAAATGCCAATCATTTTCTGAAAGCGTATCGCCCCGATTTCTTCGGCTGCATCATCATCGACGTAAAAATGCCTGGAATGGATGGCTTGCAGCTTCAGGAAGAACTGGCCTGGCGCAAGATTTTGTTACCCGCTATTTTCCTTACCGGTCATGGCGATATTCCGATGAGTGTCAAAGCAATAAAGGGTGGCGCGATTGATTTTCTAACCAAACCTGTAATCCGGGAAAAACTTCTGATTTGCGTACGCACGGCTTTTGCTGAAGCCAGAAAGCGAATGAGCGATGCATCGAATAATAAAGAAATGACATCATGCCTGACAAAACTCACCCGGCGCGAGCGCGAAGTCATGCTTTTAGCCGTGCAAGGCTACTCCAATAAAGAAATCGGATCGTATCTGGGTATCAGCTACCGTACGGTGGAAATCCACAAATCCAAGATCATGCAAAAAACGGGCGCAAATAACCTGCTTGATCTGGCCCGTATTGCTCGCGAAAGCGATTTAAACGTTTAACAATGCTACCCGAATCTTAAATTGGCACACTACTACTGTTTCGCGCGTTGAGTGATCTTGCCGATCAGCACGAAAAATAACGGCACAAAGAATATCGCCAAAAACGTTGCCGCCAACATACCGCCAAAAACCCCGGTACCGATTGAATGACGGCTTGCCGCGCCGGCACCGGTAGCCACGACAAGCGGCAATACTCCCAAAATAAAAGCCATGGATGTCATGATAATCGGCCGGAATCTCAATCTTGCGGCTTCCAATGCAGCTTCGGTCAAGGATAAACCTGCCGCGCGCCGTTGATTGGCAAATTCAACGATCAAAATAGCATTTTTTGCAGCCAACCCTATCAGCGTCACCAAGCCGATTTGAAAGTAAATATCGTTGGTCAAATCACGCATCCAAATTGCCAGTAATGCGCCGAGCACACCAAAAGGTATGGCAAGAATCACTGCAAACGGCACTGACCAGCTTTCATACAATGCCGCTAACACCAAAAATACCATGAGTAGCGCAAATGCAAATACGTAAGTGGATTGTCCGCTCGCTTTACGTTCTTGCAACGATATGCCGCTCCAATCAATGGTGTAGCCACGCGGTGTCAGGACTTCCCCTGCAATTTGTTGCAGCGCTTCCAGCGCTTGGCCGGAACTGAATCCCGGTGCAGCGCTACCCATTATCAAAGCGGAATTAAAGCCATTGAAATGCGTAACCGGATCCGGACCGCTGTTGAATTCGGTGGTAACCACGGAATCCAGAGGAATCATGGTTTGTGTCCCGGCACTGCGCGCACGGATATAAATTTTGCTGATATCGTCCGGGTTTGAGCGGTATTCGGGTAAAGCTTCGGTTTGCACGCGATAAATACGGCCAAATTTGACGAAATCGTTGACATATAGATTGCCGAAATACGCCTGCATGGTATCGAATACTTCCGAAATCGGAACACCCAACGCCTTAGCTCGTTCGCGATCTACCGTTGCATACAATCTGGGAGCGCTGATGCGAAAATTGGTGTTGGCGAACGCAATCGCCGGGTGCTCGGTAGCTTGGCTCACGAATTCCTGAGCTATGGCTGCAAACTGAGCAAAATCGCCCCCGCCGGGATCCTGCAGTTGCGCGGTAAACCCTCCGGTTGTTCCCAAGCCACTGATAGTAGGGGCATTGAATGCCAGGATCAGTGCTTCCGGGATTTTGGCGAATTCCTGAAATGCCGCACCGATTAAACTTTGCACATTCTGGTCAGTACCGGGCCTTTCATCCCAATGCTGCAATGGAACGAACATGGTGGCTTGGTTCGCACCCCGCGTGCCAAACACAAAATTTTGACCGGCTAAAGCATCGGTAGAATGAACGGCCGGAATCGATAGAAAATAGCTTTCAATTTTTTCCAAAACTTCAATGGTGCGTGCTAAAGAAGCGCCATCGGGCAATTGCACCACGGTAATAAAATAGCCCTGATCTTCTTCCGGCAAAAAGCTTCCCGGAATCGTTCTGAATAAACCGATAACGGTCATGATCAAAACGACGAAGATTATTATCGTCAGCAAAGATCGTTTAAGGACAACACCGACTGTGCCGACATAGCGATTTTCCAGCCAACCGAACGTTCGATTGAATAGTTGCCAGAACCGATTGGGATTTCCATGCCCGGGTTTGAGTATCAACGCACATAAAGCCGGACTCAACGTAAGCGCGACAAATCCTGAAATGGCAACAGACAATGCGATTGTAATCGCAAATTGCTTGTATAACTCACCTGTGATTCCGCCTAAAAACCCGACCGGTAAAAAAACGGCCGCCAGCACCAAGACAATCGCAATGACAGGACCCGTAACTTCATCCATCGCTTTCTTAGCCGCATCGCGTGGTGACAAGCCGCCTTGGGTAATGTGTCTTTCAACGTTTTCCACGACAACGATGGCATCATCGACTACGATACCAATGGCCAGCACCATACCGAACAACGTCAAGGTATTGATGGAAAAACCCAGCGCATCCATGCCCGCAAGCGTGCCAATCAAAGATATCGGCGCGGCAAGGGCTGGAATCAATGTAGCACGCCAGCTTTGCAAAAACACAAAGACAACTAAAATGACCAATAGTAATGCTTCACCCAGCGTTTTAATCACTTCCTTGATAGAAACTTCGATAAACTGGGTGGTATCGTAAGGGATGTCATAGGAAACGCCTGCAGGAAAGCTGTCCGCCAAGTTTTCCATTTCCTCCTTGACACGCTTTACGGTATCGAGTGCGTTGGCCCCCGGTGAAAGAAAAGTCAAAATGAAAGTATTGGGTTTGCCATTCCAGCGGCCTTGCAAATCGTACGATTGCGCCCCTAATTCAACCCTTGCCACATCGCGCAGGCGAACCATGGAGCCATCCGGATAGGCACGTACGATCATATCCTCAAATTCTTTGACTTCACTCATGCGACCGCGCGTAATAACGGGAATCGTCAATTCGGTTTTCTCAGAGGTCGGTTCGCGACCAATCCGGCCTGCCGGAAAGTCACGGTTTTGCTCGCGTACCACACTGGCAATTTCCGTAGGAGTGAGGTTGAGTTGCGCCATGCGCACGGGATCCAACACCAATCGCATGGAGTAATTCTGTCCTCCGAACACCACGGCATCGCCAACGCCGGGAAGACGTTTGACATTATCCAAAATGCGCAGCAAAGTATAATTCGACAGAAACACCGTATCATGCTGCGGATCGGTGGAACTCAATGCAATCACGGCCAACAAATCCGGCGACGTTTTTTTCACGGTGATACCTTGCCGTATCACTTCATCAGGCAATTGAGGCTCTGCCAGGCGCTGGCGATTTTGCGTTTGCACCTGGGCGATATCGATATCGGTACCAATCTCAAACGTAAGCTTCATGGTCATGTGCCCGTCGTTGGTACTGGTCGACTCGTAATACAACAGATTGTCGATGCCGGGCAATTGTATTTCAATCGGACGCGCCACCGCCTCCGCAACGACCTCGGCACTCGCGCCGGGATAATCGGCTTCGATTTGAATCATCGGCGGCGTGATTTGAGGAAACTGCGCGACAGGAAGTTTTAGCAATGAAACCAGTCCGAGGACCACAATGATGATCGATAGCACCGAAGAAAAAATCGGCCGGTCAATAAAAAAATGTGAACGGCTCATGGTTGTTGTTCCGCTGCTTGCTCAGAAGACGAGGACGGCGGCGATTCTTTCTGGGAAGGCATAGCCTGTACTGGAACACCGGGCAGAATACGGAAAAAACCCTCTACCACAACCCGTTCACCCGGCTGCAAGCCACTTTCGATCAGCCATTCTTTGCCATGCCACATACTGGCGCGAACAGGCTGAATTTGCGCTTTCTCCTCCTCATCCACGATATATACGAATGATCCCATCGGTCCTTGTTGAACCGCACGTTGCGGGATCAAAATCGCATTGGTTCGGGTGTAGCCTTTAATACGGATTTTGACGAACTGGCCCGGATAAAAATAAGATTGCCCTGGGGATAGATTGCCTTCCGGATTTGGGAATGTAAATCGCCCTTGCAAAGTTCCGGTTTCAGGCCGGATCGCAACATCGGCGAAATCCAGCACGCCTTCATGCGGATAAACGCTGCCATCGGAGAAAATCATTGTTCCGCGCAATTGAAAGATATCCGGACGCTGCACCTTATGTTCGGCAATCTCACGGCGGCGGCGCAACAAATAGCTTTCCGGAACGCTGACATTGACATACATCGGATCAAGCTGATCGATCGTCGCGAGCAGTGTTTCCTGCGCGGAAATCAGCCTGCCTTCATAAAAATGGCTTCGACCAATCCGGCCATTAACAGGCGCACTAATCTTGGTATTGTCCAAATCGAATTTGGCTTTAACCAGATCGTTTTGTGCCGCTTCCAGTGCCGCTTTGGCTCCTCGCACTTCCGCTTCGGCATCATCGACATTTTTTTTGCTCACCGCTTGCTGTTCCAGCAATGGTTTCACGCGTGCCAAATCCTGTTTGGCTAAATCGAGCCGAGCCTGAGCCTGCGCCACTTTAGCCCTCGTGCTGAGATAAATGGCATTAAATGGCACCGGATCGATAAGGTAGAGCTGATCACCTTTTTTAATATTGCGGCCCTCGGTAAAAAAAACTTTTTTAATGATACCGCTGACTTGCGCGCGAATCTCCACTGGGCGGAAAGCTTCCGTTTGGCCGATGAACTCCGGCTCATCTTCAATCGTTTGCGCCGTCACGGTCACCACTTCTACCTGGGGAATCGGTGGCGCAGCATTCGTGGGCGCTTTCCCTGAGCAACCCGCCAGTACTATCAGGCATAATCCCGCACTGATGCCAACAAGCGCAATAGCAATTTGCAAAATCGATTCGGTTAATTTCAGTTTTGGGTTAATCATGCCATTCGGACCAGAAAAATTTCAAAAAACACCTTTTCACCGCTTAACAAGCATGTTTATCAATCCATGCAATATAGCGATCCATCCAATTCTGCAGAAAATTCCTGCTGCCCGCGCCGATATTTCCATCCGCGCCGAATAGTCCGTCTTTCATCTGAATAAACGCTTCGGGCTGGCCCAGGGTAGGCACATCCAAATAAGACAGGATATTACGCAAGTGCTG
>CAADGS010000047.1 GCA_900696615.1 uncultured beta proteobacterium | reverse complement strand
TGGCTACAAACTTTCGCAAGGCGAGTTGTCGGGTAAAACGCCGCGTTATTTTTTCGGCAGCGACGGTGTCGACAATCCTGCTGCTTCCGCCGTTGAGGATCATTTATATGGTAGTGGCGGTGATGATGTACTTAAGGGTCTTGAAGGTAATGATTATCTGGAAGGCGGCGCAGGTGCGGATACTTACATCATCAATCCCGGTCACGGTACCGATACCGTGCTGGATACGGATGGAGCGGGCGTAATTCAATTTGGTACTGTGATCGCACAGGGCAGAAGCGGTGTGACGGATAGTAAGGATTGGATAAAAATCGGCGATACATGGATGGATCAGAAGAATGATCTGGTTTATCTCCGTGTTGCACAAGACAATGGTAGCTATGATTTATTCGTCAGTTTTGTTGGAGCGATGGATAGCGCCAGAGTGCGGATCAAAAACTGGAGCGATGGCAAGCTGGGTATTGCACTTGGAGAAAATGCGCCGGTTGATGCGCCCATAGCGGATCGAACCATTAGGGGGGATCTGAAACCTGAAGATCCGCTTGATTACGACGAACTTGGCAATGTTGTTGTCGGTGCTGATGAAGAAGCGGATCGAGAGGATTTTTTGTATGGCAGTGTCGAGAATGATTACATTCGAAGCCTCGGCGGCAATGATGAGGTCGATGGCAAGGATGGCAAGGATCGTATTGAAGGTGGAGCTGGAGACGACATTCTCGCAGGCGGTGCGGGTGAGGATGTTGTGCTAGGGGAAGCCGGTAGCGACATCATTAGAGGTCAGTTAAACAATGATCGGCTGTTTGCGCAAACCGAGTACACCTTAGATGCGGCATATACTCTAAGTGCTACTCAAACGGGGAGCGGAGAAAGGGGTGATTTGCTTGATGGCAATGCAGGCGACGATACCCTCATAGGCGATGCGGGCGATGATATTTTGATGGGCGGTCAAGGTAAAGATATTTTAGTGGGTTTAGGTGGAAACGACACCATTGAAAGTGACCGAGATGTTGAGCAAGCCGATCGCAATTGGAAAGTCAATCGTGCAATAAATGCAGAAGCAGATGTTACGACCTATAGCAGAGTCTATAGCTTTACTGCGTCATCTATAGAGCTTGCCATAGTCGTTGGTGATGACGATGTTATTTCCAGCGGTACCGGAAAAGATTGGGTTTTTGCTGGAGGAGGCAACGATTTCATCGACGCGGGTGCGGACAACGACGTAATTTTTGGTGATGCAGGTAACGATACTATTCTGGGACAAGCGGGAGACGATGCTGTTTTAGGAGATGGCCATCATTCTAAATTAGATGCTTCTTTACATGGTAACGATTATTTAAACGGTGGCAGTGGAAATGATTTGCTGACTGGTGCAGGGGGAGCCGACTATCTGAACGGTGGCTCGGACAGAGATATGCTGATCGGTGATGGTGAAGGTGTACCTGCGCAATATCAGGGCGATGATTTCCTGGATGGTAGTGGCGGTGATGACCAGCTTTTTGGTGGGGGTGGTAATGACTCACTCGTGGGTGGTAGTGGGAACGATGAGTTATATGGTGGTGCGGGTGATGATAGCTACATTGGTGTCGCAGCGGGTGATTACATCAACGATTTGGAAGGACGTAACACCATCGTGCTGGCAGAAATCGGCAGTGCCAATGTAGAAGCAGATCCTATGGCTAAGCTGAGCAATGTGCTTCAAGATTTCGCAGCTAATTCCGGCAACATTACATCGGCAAATATACTGTCGGATGTGACTTGGCTAAGTGAATCCGGTATTTTGCGCATTACGCTGGGAAATGGCGGAATGCTTGACTTGCAAGACGCCCTTTATGGGATGGATGCGCAGATCCGCTTCGATCATGGCAGTAATTCCATCGATCTGAAAGCTTGGGCGAGTGAAAACTTACACGAGGGAGTGGTTCTGAACGTGTCATCCGTTGGAAGCGGTTCTGGAGGTGCAATTGTGCAGGCCTATGGTGGTGCGGCCGCGGATTTTATCCAGGGCAGCATCAACAGCGATATCCTCGAGGGATATGGCGGAGACGATTATCTCATGAGCAATTCTGGCGATGATTTCATTGTCGGCGGCTCCGGCCATGACGTCATGTTAGGCCAAAATGGTGCAGATACTTTGCAGGGTGGCTTGGGTGCCGATCGCAATACGGGGGGTAGTGGTGCTGACACATATCTATTTAATTTAGGTGACGGTGCTGACACCATTACTTCGGCTTTTACCGAAGATGCGGCAGGCGACGAGGTTCGTTTAGGTGAAGGAATTACTGCAAGTGATTTACGTTTCTTCAAATTGGCGGACGGAAGTTTATTGATGCAAATCGCAGATACACAAGACAGCATCTTGTTTGACCAGTGGTTTAATACAGGAGCGAATGTAGCAGCATTACGTTTGCCTGATCTTTCAATGATTGGCGCAAACGAAATGAGTGCGCTAGCAATGGAAGTATACGGCGGAACAAACGGTGACGATGTCTTGATTGGAACAGTTGCGGATGATCGCATTGAGGGGTATGCCGGCAACGATACTTTTGATGGTGGTGCCGGTAATGATTTTCTGACCGGTGGTGATGGCAAGGATACTTACCTTTTTGGAGGGAGTTCGATTGGACATGACATCATCATAGAATCTTTGGTTGGTGAAAGCCTCATTCAGTTAACTGAAGGCATCATGTTGTCTGATTTACGGCATATCCGAATGGGGAACGATTTGATCTTAGCACCGCAGGGTAATGGCGCAACGTTGATATTCACAGATTACTATATCTCCATGCATAGTCTAACGATCCTGGATGCAACCAATAAAGCAATTGATGTAGCTGATTGGATACTTTTGCCGCAGCCTTCTGTGGATATATCCCGGCTGCAAGCCGATTTTTTAGATGCTGCACGGTTACAATGGGCTACCGCTTTGCTGAATAATGCCTGGGATAAATACTATGGGCAGTATGAGCGGATAAATGGTGAGACCTATCGCGCTCAATTAGTGACAGGATATGAGACTGACACAATGACACAACATTTCAAGTTGCTTGATTTTGTGTCAGATTTGCCAACAATAGAGCGGCAATCGGATAGCGATTATTATTCCAGGACAACGATTAATCTTTTCGGAAATACCGCGCCAGTAGAACAACCTGTGCCGAAGTATTTCTATCCAATAGATACCCTGTATTTGATCCCCTCTGGAGCGGGTCACGATATTCAAAACTGGGATCCAGTATTCGACCAAGACGATCAGTTGATTGGATTCTTGGTAAACGCCCAAATGCCGCCACCATTGACCCGGGATTATTTTCTGAATACTCACCAAATCGATACAGTGGTTGAGTTCATTCATGGCGGTGACAACGATAATGTCATCAAAGGGTTTAAACAAGACGATTTTTCGGCTGAAATTTCCATGATCGATGGCGGGGCAGGAAACGATACGCTCTATGCTTCAGGTATTCCTGTGATCAGCAATGAGTTTGCCTATTACACCGATGACGATTTACGAATCGGTAGTTTCTTAAATGGTAATGACGGGAACGACGCGCTGTACGGTAATTATTTTCAGGATACCTTGATAGGCGGTAGCGGAAATGATTATCTAAATGGTGGTTTTAGTCAGGATATCTATGTAATGTTCAACGACGAATTCGGGGTTGACCGGATTTGGGATACTGGAACACAAGTAGCGCAGTGGCGGGATTCTTCTACGGATAACGCTTATGCTATGCTCGTAGTGGAACCGAAACCAATTGTAGCGGATACGCTTCAATTGGTGGGGATCAACCAGGAAGATATTGAATTTTCATGGGGTGCGCCGCGAATAGCGGAAGGCGTGCGCGCTGTCGTTGACATACATGAAGCGTTATATACCCAAACTATGCACGCAACACTCACCATGGCATGGACAGGTGGAGGTGCAGAAATCGTGCTTCCAAATTCTACCGATCTTCCGGGCATGGGTTTGGAGCGCATTCGTTTTGGCAATGGTACGGTATTGACAATAGCAGAGTTGATCGCCTTGGCTGGTTCTGCCCTCACGCTTAATCCACAAGAGTTAGACAATACCCTTGTTGGCATAGCTGCAAACGATGTGCTCTACGGCGAAAGTGGGAACGATAGCTTATACGGTGAAGCTGGTGACGATTTTCTTAATGGTGGTATTGGAGACGACATGCTGACGGGTGGTCCAGGCAATGATATGTATTTATTCAGCAAAGGTTCTGGATACGATACGATTAATAGCTATGACACGACCCCAGATAAAATCGATACCGTGCTGTTTGACACTGGTATTACGCCTGATGAGGTGCGCATCGGCCGCTCCGGCAATCATCTGACGTTAACTATCGGTAGTACTGGTGATGTATTAACTATCTTGAATTATCTGGAGAATGATGGAGCCACACTATTCGCTGTGCAACAGATCCAATTCAATGAAGACGATGCCGTCTGGGATCTCGCCGCGATAAAAGCCAAGCTGGCAAGTGACAACCACGCGCCCGAATTGCTGGTTGCCATTCCGGATCAATCCGCACTTGAAGGTATTCCTTTTAGCTATTCTCTAGATATGGGCGCATTTGATGATCCCGATGGCGATGCACTCACCTTCAGCGCAACATTGGCCGATGGCAATTCTCTGCCGTCATGGCTCAGTTTTGACCCTTCTATGCGCACTTTGAGTGGCATTCCCGATACACCCGGTTCAATCGATGTCCGCATAACCGTAGCAGATCCTGATGCGTTAACGATATCGGATACCTTCACTATAGTGATTGTCGCCCAAAACCTGGCACTGAACGGTACATTAGGTTCCGATATTCTGTCTGGTGCAAGTGGAAATGATGTATTAAACGGATTCGCAGGCAATGATACGTTATACGGTTTTGCTGGTGATGACTGGCTCAATGGCGGTAAAGGAATCGACGTCATGACCGGTGGTGCCGGAAATGACACCTTTATCGTCAATAGAGCTGCGGATATCGTGAATGAGGATTTAAACGGCGGTTATGATACGGTGATTGCATCGGTTGTTTTTACACTTGGCGAGCACGTAGAAAATCTCGTCCTGTCCGGTACGGTAGCCGATACGGGCATCGGTAACCCGGCGGCCAATGCAATCACAGGAAATAAATCGGCCAATTTTTTATGGGGCCGCTCCGGAGACGATATGCTTTCCGGTGCAGGCGGTGCCGATACTTTGTATGGCGAAAGCGGTGACGATACTCTGGATGGCGGAATCGGCAGAGACATACTCGAAGGTGGGTCTGGAAATGATACCTATCTATTTGGGCGAGGTTACGGCAGGGATATTGTCATTGAAAATGATGCTTCCGCTAAAGTGATCGATCACGTGGTTTTTTTACCAACCATCGAGCCTGGCCAACTTTGGTTCAAGCATGCCGGCAACAATCTTCAAGTCAGCGTAATTGGCACCAATGATAGGCTGGTCTTCAAAGATTGGTATCTCGGTTCGGCATATCGTATCGAGCAGTTTATAACTGACGGCGGTTTGATGTTGCATGATAGCAATGTCGAAAATCTAGTGACTGCGATGGCCGGCTTTGAGCCGCCTGAGGACGGGCAGACTATTTTGCCGCCGGATTATGCAGTCAGTTTGGATCCAGTCATTACAGCTTTCTGGTTATAGTCGATAGCTTTACTATAGCCTTTGATAATCGATAGCAAAACCTCCCTTGCCGCGAAAACCGGAAGCATCCAATTTTCCCTTTCTGCCAAACATGACCGGCTGATCGGTAATGTCGTACTGAAGCAAATAGGTACCGAAGGCGCCTTCCTGGGCGATGATGAGATCACGGCAGGCATTCGCAACCGTCAGTGCGGCGCGCGTCAGAATGCTGGTTTCACCAACTTGTGCACCGATAATCAAAGGGATGGAAAGTTCTTTTGCGGTTTCGGCGATAGCCAGGCTGCGCAATAGGCCGCCCATTTTGGATACGCGCAGATTGATGATCCAGGTTTGCGGATCTTCGGTCAAATGATCAAACTGCGCGTGATGCAAAAAGCTTTCATCGAGAATGATGGGTGTTTGCAATGCGTTATGAATGTTGCGGCAACCGGCGTGATCGTTTACTGTCAACGGTTCTTCGATGGCGCGGAATGGATAATTCAGGTTTTGAATGTATGCGCTGGCTTGTTGTGCGTCACTCCAAAGATTGTTGGCATCCAGGCGCACGGTCAATGGCTTGATGTGATCGCGTAAGAGAGCGATTTTGTCGCGATTCTGCGCAAAATCGCTACAGACTTTCACTTTAAAATCGGTAAATCCTCTATGCAGATAGTGCTGCAATTGCGTTGTGTAAGCAGCCAAGCTCTCGCTTCCTAAAACTGCGCTGTACTGGAAACTGCCGCATAATTCGGGTAAGCCCAGCAAGGCTTCGACCGATTGATGGGATTGTTTTGCTAGTAAATCGAGTAAGGCCAGTTCAATTGCGCACCAGGCTGCCGCGTTTTGATCGATCTCGGTCGCATGCGTGTTAACCCATTGTTTCAGGTCATGCAGATCTTGAATGGTCATCGCATCCTGTTTGTTTTTCTCAAAGAATTGCAGTGCCGATGCGATGGTTTCTCCCGTGACATAATACCTTGGACAACCTTCTCCGTAAGCGATTGAGCCATTCCTGGAAACCGCTGTGACGATTACGGTTTCGGTGGATTGCCGCGTTGCTGCGGCGTGGCTGAACGATTGCTTGAATGGAATTTGCAGATAGTCCATTTGAATATGTTCAAGCTGCATGCGCGCGAACCCGGTAGGGTGAGAAATCGAAAGTGCAATCTTGTACGGTTTGTAATTTCATCAGTTTGAACTGCCCTTCGCGTTGTCCTCGTGTGATGCAATGCTTTTTGTAGGCTTCCGCAACCATAGGAGAAACAAAGTATACGGTTGTTTCTTGCAAGCGCCCGCTTTGCCGCTTGGCGGCAAATTCGATATTCAATGCGCATAAGTGCTTTTCAAATGTAGCCGTAACGTGTGCGACCGGATCGGTAGCAAGGTATAAGTGGTATTGCAGCGATTCGGGATTGCCCAGCATCATGAAAAACTCAATATTTACATTCAGTTCCTGTTTCATTCGCCGGATTGCTTCGATGACCTGGTTCTCATAGAGTTTTTCACCGGTTAAATTGATCACGCCTTTGCCTTTCTGCACGAAGCGGATACACGGTGTGCGGTTGATCCAGCCGTCCACTTCGATAATATCGTTGATAAAGTAACGGTAAAGTCCGGTCTGGGTGGTAACAAATACATAATATTGCTTGCCTGATTGCAGCGAAGCAATGGTTAGAAATTCTCCCGAACGGTCTTCCCAGTGATTGCGCTCCACGAATTCAAAGAAATTTTCATGGATGGTCGGCATGCCTTTATTTTCAAGTGCATCCACAGTGATTGTGCCGCGGAATTCGCTACTCAGATAACCCATTTCAACGATTCGTGTGGTTTTTTTGAGCTGTTTGCGAAGTGCCGGTAAAAGTAGTGAACAATTTCCGCTTGTCCAGGTTGAAACGGCATGTAGGTTTGGCCAAATATTGGCAAATGTGAGGAATGGTTTTTCTCTGACCAGGCTTTCCAATTCGGCGGCACGTTGCGGATTGGCGCGCAATCCATAGGCATTGCCTGCCGCAATCTCGGTAATCAACGTTTCCAACCGGCTGTTGATGATGGCTGAAATTTTCAGCAAAGTTGACGGATTGGCGGTGGCGATTAGCGTGATATGCTTTTCCGCTAAGGCAAAAACCGTGATGAGACGATACTTGAGTTCATAGTCGCTGATGTCAAACAGGGAGGTCGGTAGCACATAATTGGTTGCTACAAAATCCGGCATGCTTTGCTGGATCAAACCGGACATGCTGCCATACGGCGTTCCCGAGGCCATATGCCCTTCAACCGCTGGGCTGACAATAGCCAGCACCTTGCCGGCATAAGCTTGAGGAATTGCCGCATGGATGGCATAAGCCACGCAGAATTGGCTGCGGCGGTATTGCGCGATGGTTTGCGGCAGGATCGGAATAAATTTGGGATTACCCGTGGTGCCGCTGGTTTGTGCGTACAGGACCGGTTGTTCGGCATTCAAGCACGGTTTTTGGCTTGTTTCCTGGCGCTCGATAGCGCCGCGTAGATCTTCATACGTGTGAACCGGTACGGCTCGTTGAAATTCCAGGTAGTCTTTGATTGCATCGAAGCCGTGCAGTTGGCCAAATTCCGTGTGTTTGTTTTTGTCCAGAATGCGCAGCAACAGTTTTTCCTGGGTACGTTGCGGGGAAAAGGTCTGGCGCATTAGCGGTTGCCAAATCGCCAGCTTGATCCAGAACATTCTGACGTGCAGCATGATGTGAGAAAAAAAACGGTTTGGCATCGCTAGCCCTTATCAAGACCCTTGATGAACGGTGTTTTCATCTGTGTCCAAAAACTGGTCGGATAGTTGCGGTTAATCAGACCGAGCGCTTCAACTTGCCTGTCATCGGGCAGAAAACGCGTGCCAAAAACGATATCCCAGATAATCAGGTTGTTGCCATAATTGTTATTGGATTCCGCAATGATTCTGGAATGGTGCCAACGATGTAGTTCCGGGCCGCTGATGAGGTAATTGAGTACGCCAAAGCGCAATTCGATGTTGCAGTGCTGATAAAAACCGTTGATGGCATAAAACACAAAATACAGTGCCAGCACTTCTTCGGATACGCCGAGCACGATGAACGGCAAGGCATCCAATAAATATTGCAACGATTTATCCAGTGGATGGAATCTGCCGACGTTCAACCAATAGAGTTTTTTTGGGGAATGGTGTACCGCATGCAGCCGCCATAATGGCGGCCACTCATGTGCCGCGCGATGCAGCCAGTATCGGGACAAATCGGCTGCCAGCAGCATCAATACAGCTTGCGCGGCAATCGGCCATTGATGCGGCCAAAACCCTTCAAGCACCCATTCGTATTGCTGCAACGCCGCCAGCAATGTGACGGCAATAAACAATGATAAGAATCTGGGTAATAATACTTGCACCAGCAGCATAAATACCAAATCGTTACCCAACTCATAACGATCCGGCTGCCATTGCGTTTGATGCGGGAATTTGCGTTCGAGCAGGATAACTGCCAGTGCGCCCAGCATGACGGGGACATAAGCCGCCCAGTGTATGGCCCATGCCAGATTGAGCAATTGCAAATGCAGGCCAATAGCCAGAATCATTACTGTAGGATAAGCCAGCCATGCCACGAGAGGATTTTGAGTGCTCACCGGTTACGTTCGCTTTAGAAATCAACCCGGTATTAATAGCATGCAATCTCCCAAATCGAGACCGCGATTAACGGTGCGATTACAGTCTAATTATCAAGACTTGCAGAAGCTTGGCTCTGAAGAACAGCTTGGAATGAAGGAATTAGCGCCACCGCTGCGCCGGATCTTGACGGTAAAACAGGGCCAATTGCTCGTAAACAGACGGGAAATGCTGGTGCACAATCAGTGGCAGTTCAAAAAACATTTCGCTGAGTACCGCGAAAAACTCGGCCGGGCTCTCTGCCGCGTACGGATCAAGGATGGTTTCTTGCCGTTTTGCGACCTGACGGCAAAATTTTTCATAGGCTTGGCTGAATACTTCATGCCAAGTATAGGCGCTCATGTTGGCATGCAACTCCGGACAACCGTTGGGGCCTTCATGAAGCATGTCGATCTTATGCGCAAATTCGTGAATCACGACATTATAACCGGGGCGGTTGACTGTATCCGCATCGTGCCAGGAAAGAATCACAGGCCCGGAAAACCAAGCCTCGCCGGAGGCGACGCGGCGCACATGATGCACAACGCCGTATTCATCCGCATAATCGTAATCCAAAATAAATTCACCGGGATAAACGATAATCTCCACCCAGTTGCGGTAGTAATCCAGATCGAGATTAAGAATCAGAATGCAAGCCTGCAACGCGATTGAGATGCGCATTTCGTCGCTGATTTGCAAATCGTGCGCGCCAAAGATTTTCTTATCTTGCAAAAATGTCGCCGACAGTTCACGCAAACGCGAGAATTCTTCCACTGTCAGTCCCTTCAAGCAACGCAGATTGATCAGCTTTTGCCAGATTGCGTCAGAGACGCCTTCCTGTTGGAGGGACTGATTGCGGTGCCAATTGATTAAGTGCCAGGACATGACGATAATTCTTCTGGAATTGGAAGCATCGAGCAATAAAACAAAATAATGTCATAAAGAAGATAGTTTGCGTAAGCTTTTTTTATTGCCGAGCCTGGTCCCCATCCATATCGCTCTATTTTGTGGATTGCTCTATCCGTTTCATTATAAGGTAATAACAATAATCAGCCGGATGTCCAGTCACGTCATTGCTTAAGAATTCCTATGAATTGCGTCAATTCGTATGAATTCCCAATGGGAGCAGACATCAGCTTGTCCGGATGTTGGACGTAAATCTGTAAAAACCATTGCATCCTCGGGATATGCCGCGCTGGTGGGGATTTCCTTTTTTAAAACCAGCGGTTATATTGCAAAATCAAAATACTCATTCGTTGAATCAGTTTTCGATCAGAATTGGAAAAAACATTGATCACCAATAGTACCAAGCACGCGAACCTTCAACTCAGTTATTGGGTTGATAGCAGTAACATTATCCGTAAAGTCGATGATCACTGGGACAAGGCGATGAATAGCGAGAGTTGGAGCGAACGGGCTTCAGCCGGTGTAATTATCGGCAAACCGTTATCCAATTTCATCTGCGACGATGTCACACGAATGTATGTTGCCACAATGATCGAATCCGTGCGAGTGATTCCACACACATCATTCCGGCCTTATCGTTGCGACACCCCCGATACAAAACGTTTTATGCAAATGATCATAACACCTGAAGAAAATGGTTGGATTCGCGTATCCCATGAGCTACTGCGAACGGAACCAATGAAAAAACCGGTTGCTTTCAAAACGGTTGTAGATCTTGCACAATCAAAACATATGGTTTTAGCAGACGGTGATATTTCAACAATTCAATATGTCCGTTGCAGTTTATGTAACCGTTTGCATCGCATTGGCGATCTTACGCGCATATGGCAAGAAGCCGATTTGTTCGCTGACCATGAAACGATTTTGACCCCCATAAAAGTAATTTATGGCGTCTGCCCTGACTGTCTTAAATTTCCGCGATACAATCCCTCGACAAAAATAATCGCTTAATTGAACATTCTGATATCATCGGCAATATTTTCGGCGCTCAGATTTTTCTTACATTCGAATTACAGGTTATCCTAATCTGTATTTTATTCAACCTGCAACGTTCTATCTCTATGGAAGATTTTGTATCTGCGAGCTACACACTATCGCCCTCGGTTCCTACGCGATCACGCCCTTACATAGTTGGCATCGGTTCATCGGCAGGCGGTTTGGAAGCACTGTCGGCATTGATTGCCGCGCTGCCAAGCAACTTGGGTATTTCCTACGTTGTAATTCAGCACTTATCACCTACCCATAAAAGCATGCTGGTTCAGTTACTCGGTAGAGAAACCGCTATGGCGGTTTGCGAGATTCAGGATCAAATGACGCCCGAAGCCGATGTGGTTTATATTGCGCCGGCTAGCCGGAATACTATTTATCAAAACGGCCGGTTCATATTGTTGGAAACCAAGCGTGAAACGCTGCCCAAACCCTCGGTAAATGTTTTTCTCGCTTCGCTCGCCAGCGAAAAAACCGAAGATGCGATCGGAGTCATTCTTTCAGGCACCGGTACCGATGGCACAGCAGGTTTGCGCGAAATCAAGGCGAATGGCGGATTTACATTTGCCCAGGAACCGGGTACCGCAAAATACACCGGCATGCCGCAATCCGCAATCGATTCCGGGTGCGTGGATTGGGTTTTCGCGCCCGAAAAAATCGCTGCGGAAATTGCCAATATCGTTCGCAACCGCGCCACCATTTCTCAACATACCGAGCTTGTTCAGCCGCAATCCATCGCCACGCAACTGAAAAAACTGCTGATCAACGTTAAACAAAAAACCCGCATTGATTTTGGCGGTTATAAGGAAGGCACTTTGTGGAGACGAATCGAACGCCGCATGGCGGCGAATCACTTCATCCAATTTGAAGATTATTTAAAGTTTACTGAAGAAGTTCCTGAAGAATTGGAACGTTTAAGCAGAGATATTCTGATTTCAGTCACCGCTTTTTTCCGCGACCAAGAAGCATTTTCTCAACTTAGGCAAACAATCAAAACGATTGTCAGTAATAAACAAGCAGGCGATGAAATCAGAATCTGGGTACCTGCTTGCGCCACCGGGGAAGAAGCCTACAGTATCGCGATATTATTGATGGAAATACTCGGCAGTCAGATTGCTCGCTTCAAAATTCAAATATTTGCCACCGATATCGACAACAATGCGATGAATATTGCGCGAAAGGGATCTTATATCGAAGGTTCTCTCGCAGAAATCGACCATGAGTTAATTTCCCGGTACTTCTCAATTGTTAATGATCGTTATGAAATCTGTCGCGCAATCAGGGATATGATGGTATTTGCCCGTCAAGATTTGGTGCTGGATCCGCCGTTCTTGCGATTGGACCTCGTCAGTTGTCGCAATGTCTTGATTTACCTGCAGCCGGAATTGCAGGCAAAGATACTGGCAACGTTTCATTTCGGCCTGGCCGAAGGCGGCTACTTGTTTCTTGGAAAGTCCGAGAGTGTTTATCAGCAGGACAATTTGTTCGATGTCGTGGATAAAAGCCACCGCATATATCGCCGCCGTACAAGCGCGGGCAAAATTCCGATGGCTTCAATTTATTTGCCGCATTCCAATTCCGAGAAAAACTCCCCATCCAATAAAAAGAATACCGAACACAAATTACTGGAAGCGGCTATCCGCATGTATATTCCAGCGTCCATATTGGTCAATGGCAATTTGGACATACAACATATCTATGGTGATGTCAGCGACTATTTGGTAATCCCTGCGGGTAAACCGAGCACAAATTTGATGCACCTGATACGCCGAGAGTTGCGTCCCGACTTGCAGCTTCTGCAGCATAAAGTTGAGCAGTCGCTCGACTCGGCAACCGGCAGAGCACGAGATATTCCTTGTGGGGAATCTGTTAAATCTGTACGCCTGGCAGTACATCCGACGGAAAAAAACAGGGTCAATGCCTATTTCCTGGTCTGCTTTGAGGAGCTTCCAAATCAAACTACTCTGGAACGGCTCACTCAAAGTACCGGCTTGGAAATAAATACCGATGCAAAGTTGAATATCCGTGAGCTTGAAGACGAATTGATCACGACGCGGGAAAGACTGCAAACCGTGATCGAAGAGCTGGAAACTTCCAACGAAGAATTGCAGGCACTCAATGAAGAAGTTCAATCGGCCAACGAAGAACTGCAATCTTCCAATGAAGAAATGGAAGCAACCAATGAGGAATTACAATCCACTAACGAAGAGCTGACGACTGTCAATGAGGAATTGCAAATCCGTACCAACGAATTGGCGGAAACGCTCAATGATCTCGAAAAGGTACAAAATAGCGTCGGATTTCCAATTATTGTCGTCAACGATCAGCTAAAGATTCTTCGTTTCAATTCACCCGCTGCCGGGCTTTTCTCGCTTAACCAATCGATGATCGGACAGCATTTTGAGAGCTTACGGCTGCCGACAGGAATGAAAAGCTTTACCGAACAAATTCAAGAAGCGCTGCGTAACAATAAAGTTATCGAATCAGCCGTCCCATCGCTGGAGCGCCATTACTTACTGCACGCCGCGCCGTATGAAACAACTACTCCGAATATACATGGCGCTATCGTAACGCTAGTGGACGATACCGAACGCCGCGCAATCGAGGAAGAAATCAGTAAAAGCAGGGAAAAACTGTTATCGATTATGAATCATTCGACGTCGGTCATTATTCTGAAAGATATCGCCGGCCGGTATGAATTCGTCAATCGGCAATTTGAAGAGATTTTCAAAATTCAGGCAAAAGATATTTTAGGAAAAACTGATAGTGAATTTTTATCGCAAGCCGTCGCCGACGATTTCCGGGTAAAAGAACTCGAAGTTATCCGGAAGTTGCAAGCGATCGAGACCGAGGATCATATCCATTCCGACAGTAAGGATTTGTATTTTTTATCCATCCGTTTTCCATTGATCGGGTTGGACAATCTGCCTTACGGAATATGTACGCAATCGACCGATATTACCACCAGGATCAGAGCTGAGAGTCAGTTACGGCTCGCAGCGAGAGTTTTCGACCGGTCTTCGGAAGGAATCATCGTAACCAATCCACAAAAACAGGTATTGACGGTTAATGAGGCATTTTCGAAGATCACCGGTTACTCGCCCGAAGAAGCCATAGGCAACCTCCCATCTTTTTTGACTTCCGGTTTGCAAGATAGTGATTTTCTGGATGCAATTTGGAACAGTGTCGAAACGCAAGGGTGGTGGCAAGGAGAAATCTTCAATAGGCGTAAAAGCGGCGATATCTACCCAGAATGGTTAACCGTCAACGCAATTCAGGATCACTCAGGCAAAACCAGTAATTATGTCGCCATTTTCAGCGACATTACGATTGTCAAAGAATCCCAGCAACGCGTTGAATTTTTAGCGACACATGATTCATTAACCGAATTGCCGAATCGTTTGTTATTTTTGGATCGTGTCAAACAAGCAATCGCCAGAGGTAATCGCGGTAATTATCTTTTCGCAGTACTATTCATTGACTTGGACGACTTTAAGATCGTTAATGACTCATTAGGTCATGCCGCCGGCGATCAGCTATTGAAAGAGGTCGCCAAACTGATGCGGAGTTTGGTGCGTGCCGCTGATACGGTGGCGCGCTTCGGTGGAGATGAATTCGCGCTATTGATCGAAAACACCACAATCAGTGAAGTCGAGTGCACTGCCAGACGTTTGTGTGCCGCTATCGGCCGGGCTATCTTTCTTGGCGAGCAAGCGGTGCATGTTGGCGCCAGCGTCGGTATCGCGGTTTTCCCGGAAGACAGCAAGGATGCCGAAATATTGATGAAGCATGCCGATACAGCGATGTATGAAGCTAAGGCAAAGGGTAAAAATGCCTATCAATTCTTTACCAAGTCGATGATGGAGCAAGTCGATAAACGGTTACGCATAGAAAATAGCCTGCGCAAGGCACTGGAAAATAATGAGCTGTCACTGCATTATCAGCCGCAGATCGACCTGGCTACTGGGCAATTGATCGGTGTTGAAGCTTTGGTTCGATGGAACGGTCAAGAACCGGCCTCAAGGTTCCCCAGTCAATTCATTCCCGTTGCTGAAAAATGCGGATTGATCGAGAAGCTGGGAGAATGGGTCGCAGACAATGCTTGCGCACAGCTGTCGCGCTGGTTAAGAAAGGGCTATTTTCTACCTCATCTGTCGATCAATATTTCCGTCGATCAATTCCGCCGTGGCAATGTGTTGCCAATGATGGAGCGCTTGCTGAAGGTTCATCAATTACCAGCTCAAAAGATTATGCTGGAAATTACTGAAAGCACCCTCGCAGACGACGATCAGATTACGTTACATAACTTGCTTTGCCTGAAAGAGCTCGGCATTAAAATTTCTATCGACGACTTTGGAACGGGTTATTCATCGCTTGCACGCATGAAAACCTATCCGATCGACGAACTGAAAATCGATCGCAGCTTTGTCGATGACATCACTCAGCAAGGGCAAGATCGCGCGATTGCGCAAACAATTATCGCTATGAGTAAAACCTTAGGTTTTTCGGTTGTCGCCGAAGGTGTTGAAACTCAGGAACAACTAGAAGTCTTGCGAGAGTTAGGATGCGACATCGTGCAAGGCTATCTGATTTCCAAGCCGATACCGGCTATAGCTTTTACCCGCAAGTTTTGCAGTAAATTTCAATAACCGATATCGCCGGAACTTTTACTTTGGATCCATATGGTTTTTCCGTAAGATCGCGGCTTTAATCACATTCCGGAAACAATGATAGAATCCGTTTCATGTCAACCGGCAGCGATCAATAGCTGGCCGTGTTGATCGGAGTACCGGTCCGCGCATGGCGTAACTATCATACAGGCGTGGGCAATGGAATTCTGATCAAAATTTACTTACTGAATGAACGTGCTGTGCGCGCAACGTCAACGAAAAGGAAAATCATGGCAAATTGGTTCGAAGATAATTCATTATCGATTGGACGCACGCCGCTGGTGCGTCTTAACCGGGTAACCGACGGCGCACCGGCGCTGGTGCTTGCAAAAATCGAAGGGCGCAATCCGGCGTATTCGGTGAAGTGCCGTATCGGTGTGGCGATGATCGATGATGCAGAACAAAGGGGTTTATTGGGAGCGGGCAAGGAAATTGTCGAGCCGACCAGTGGCAATACCGGTATTGCATTAGCATTTGTAGCGGCAGCACGGGGTATTCCGCTGACATTGACGATGCCTGAGACAATGAGTGTGGAACGACGTAAATTGCTGGTTGCGCTGGGTGCTAAATTGGAATTGACTGAGGGTGCGCGCGGCATGAATGGCGCTTTGGCCAAAGCGGATGAAATCGTTGCTTCCGATCCGGGCCGCTATGTATTATTGCAGCAATTCAAGAATCCTGCTAATCCTGAAATTCATGCAAAAACCACGGGTCCGGAGATATGGAACGATACCGACGGCGCAATCGATATTTTTGTTGCGGGCGTGGGGACGGGCGGCACGATTACCGGCGTTTCCCGCTATATCAAACAGACCAAAGGCAAATCCATTACCTCGGTGGCGGTTGAACCCACCGCCAGTCCGGTCATATCCCAAAAGCGGGCTGGCGTGTCATTGGCGCCCGGACCGCATAAAATTCAGGGTATTGGCGCGGGTTTCATTCCGGATAACCTGGATCTTTCATTAGTAGATGAAGTCGAGCAAGTCAGCAATGAGGAGGCGATTCTTTATGCACGGCGACTGGCGCGAGAAGAAGGCATTTTGGCCGGTATTTCTTGTGGTGCAGCGGTGGCGGCTGCAGTACGCCAAGCCAAGCTTCCGCAAAATGCCGGTAAAATCATTGTGGTCATTTTACCCGACTCCGCTGAGCGATATTTGAGCACCGTTCTGTTTGAAGGCATGTTTGATGAACAAGGTTTAATGACATTGTGAATAATAATAAGAGAACGCGCGATATTTCGCTGCGTACCACCTATTTGGAAGTAGATAGCATTGTGGCCGAATTGCGGTCGCTGCGTTTGGCATCCTTGGAACGCCGCAATCGTCACGATAACCCGCCTAGATTACCAACCCGCACAATTTTGACGAGTGTTGTCGAGGGTATCAGTGCGGCTTTGTTTCCGAACCGACTAGGTTCACCGGAACTGGCTGATGAGGGTATCGATCATTATGTAGGGCATACGTTGAACATGACACTGCGCGAGTTGATAGTGCAAATTCAGCATGAATTGCATTATAACTCGGGTCTGGAAGTACTTAGCTGCGAGGACCGCTCGCGCTCATTGTCGATTGCGCAGGCCTTTGCCAAGCAATTGCCGGAAATCCGCCGCTTGCTGGAAAGCGACATTAAAGCGGCGTATGAAGGCGATCCGGCAGCGCGCAATGTGGATGAAGTGCTGGTTTGCTATCCGGGTATCAAGGCAATTATCCATTACCGCTTGGCGCATGTACTGCATGGACTCGGCGTACCGCTGATTGCGCGCATGATTTCAGAGATTGCACATTCGCAAACCGGCGTAGAGATTCACCCGGGTGCGCAAATCGGCGGCAGTTTCTTTATCGATCACGGCACCGGCGTGGTAATAGGGGAAACTGCCATTATCGGTCAGAATGTGCGGTTGTATCAGGCCGTGACTTTGGGCGCAAAACGTTTCCCGGTCGATGAAAACGGTGCTCTGGTGAAAGGTAACTTGCGTCATCCTATTGTAGAAGACGATGTGGTGATTTATGCCGGTGCGACGATTCTAGGGCGTATTACCATCGGTAGAGGTTCGACGATCGGCGGTAACGTTTGGTTGACGCGCAGTGTGCCGCCGGGCAGTAATATTTCACAAGCGCAAATGCGCCATGAAATGTTTGAAGGCGGTGCCGGGATTTAAGTTGGATAATATGGCCATTTACTAAAAACTTGCTGGCGATGAGTGGTTATGTTTTTCTTCAGGAGTGATTATGACAATTAACAAAATATCGCTGACCCTGGATGATGCTAAGGCACTAGCTGCCGGCGCGGAAGCGGAAGCTAAAGGCAACGGGTGGCCGGTGGTTATCGCAATTGTAGACGATGGCGGCCACTTATTGTATTTACAGCGTCTGGATGATACGCAGTTTGGCAGTGTCAAAGTAGCCATTGAAAAAGCGCAAGCTGCCATTGCTTTTCGCCGTCCGACCAAAGTGTGGGAAGAAAATATTGCCGAGGGGCATCTGCGCTATTTGAATTTACCCGGTGCAATGCCTATCGAAGGCGGTTTGCCGATTATTATCAATAACCAATTTGTAGGTGCGATCGGGGTGAGCGGCGTGCGCTCGTTTCAGGATGCACAGATTGCACAAGCTGGGATTGATGCATTCGTAGCTTAAGACGGGATAGTGTTTTTTACCTAGCTACGGTTGTTTTTCTACATCCGCATGGATCAAATAAATCAACGTGATGCCAATTATTACAACCAAGCGGAATGCGGCTTGCTGCGCGTTTGCGGCCTCAGACTGCCACATCAGGAACCATTCTCCGCCGATAGTCATGAAACCGGTAAACCATAACAAAAAACCGAGTGTCAGTCCGACTATTGCCAATTTTTTGGTATCGTTGAAGGAAGCAGGGTTTTTGATGTGCCGGCATAAACGAAAACTGCCCAGCCAGCATAGCGCCGCAATGATAATTTCAGTAGCAATGATAAAGCCATAGACGATATGGTGAATGACGGGCGATTGGATGGCCCGCCATAATACTTTGTTATCGGGAAAAGTGGTATCCATCGTCAGAACGTGGGTGACCAACGTGAAATTCGAGTTGTAATCAATAAGGTTATTTAATGCCACGAGCGATGCATAGAACGCAAAAGCCAGTACCATCATAATTTTAGACAAGCGCGTGTACACGAAAAAGGACCGATCTGCCCGGCTTGATTTCCCGATTATAAAGTCAGGAGTCAAACCAGGTTTGATCAGATAAAGCTAGGAAACCTGCTGAATACCAGCAAGCAACCAGGTTGCATTGGGATCCTTCAAGTCTTTTTGTACATGCCAGATTTCATCAAATGCTTCGGGTTCACCATCAGAGCCATCACGTAATTGACCGGTGAAACGCACGCTGGCGACGGCCATATCGTTGCTTGTTTCGACTTCCAACAAATGGGCGTCGATGAACATAACTTCGGTTTTTTGTTGAGCACCACTTCGTTCATTAATTTGTGCACTAATTTCCGTGAGCATTTCAGGCGTTGTGTAATCGCGAATTTCATTGATATCGCCCTGATCGTGAGCAGCTTGTAAGCGCATAAACGAAGCTTTTGCATTGCGTAAAAAGGGTTCCACCTTAAAGTCTGCCGGAATATTGGGCTGCTGATAGGTTGTTTGGTCGTTTGTGTCAGGGGTTGCAGCAGCCGGCGTAAACGGTGCAGTGTTGAAATTATCGCGTGTGCCTGTATTCATGCCGGAGTATTGCATGGAAGGCGATTGTTCGATCTTAGGCCTGCGCAGCATGCGGATGATGAAGAACACCGCACCCGCAAGTAACAATAATACAAGGATGTCAGCCATGTTGATATTTTCGAATGCTCCTCCCATAAAAAGTGCAGCCAATAAGCCACCCGCTGCCAGGCCGGCTAATGCTCCGCCCCATTTGCTGCCACCCGCAGCAGTGGATGCAGGTGCGGCAGCAGGTGTTTGTTTAGGGCTGGGAGTAGCTTGCTGTTGATTTACCGATTGGCGTTGCGTGCCGATATTTTTTCCGCCGCCCATGCGCTTTGCTTCCGCATCAAATGCGAGTAATCCGAAACTTAAGAAAACCATAGTCAGAAAGGTGAGTGTGTTTTTCATAATTGTCTCCCAAACTGGGTTGTTAAAAATTCGAGTATAGCATCGGGTTTGTGCAATCAGCTACAATGAATTTTTAATTAACCCCATTTGCATTGTGATTTTTTAGCGGAGCACCATCAGATGGGGGATGGCATCATCTGCAATCCAAACGATTGCATTCTGATTAAATTGTTGTCCCAGAGATCGAGCGGTATTAAGATCCAGCCCAAGTATGAAGAAGCTTTTTTCATCCGGCCATTGATTCAGCTGATCGACGTTCTGGCTTTCAATGAACGGATAAGCACGTAGCTGCAGCAAATTTTTTAGCTGTTCGTGTTGAGCTGAATTTTCCTTATCGTTGATACGCTGACTTTGAGGATTGTATGCGCTGACAATTGCCGCACAGGAATGTTGGGTTACGGCCAAAAGTTTTTGCAACGGCTGCGAGTATCGATCAATTTGTACGGAAATCGTATCGGCACCGGCACCAATCTGATAATTGGTAGCCAGATAACTGGCGATAAGGCTATCTGCGATAAACGATTGAGTCACGGCTAACCGGCCAAGTCGACCGAACGATGCGATTGACTCATGATCTTTGTATTGTACTGTGTTGCAAAGCTTTTAGTGACTATGTCCGTGATCGCTATCGCCATGGCCATGTGTCTGATCTTTGGTCGAACTTATGAGATTTTCAAATTGTTCAGGCGTCATGTCGCTTAATTTCAAAATAAAAGTCACCATTCCCCAGATAGCTTGGTCATCGTGACTAAGGCCCCATGCTGGCATAGCAGTCATCTTTAAACCATTCTTTATTACCCAGAAATACGCTTTGGCTTGCTCTAGTTTTTTAGTTGGATCCGTTATCGTTTCGCGTTGATGAAATACAGGGGCTTGTGGATATAACCCTATCGAAAGTTCCGTCGGTTTGATGCCAGGTGCTAAATGGCAAATGGTACACATGGCGCTATAGTGTGCTGCGCCTTGGGCGATAAATTCGGGATCCTCGAGTGGCGGTACGGTCAAATCCTTAGCGCGTGCTTTGATGGAACTTACACGTACCCATTCAATGATTTTTTCGGTGATGCTCCAGTGTTTTTCTGTGGCAGCCATATTGTAAGCCCCCGATCCAAGCGCAACGATAACCAATACAAGCGATGCCAATAAAAGAGTAAGTGCTGTTTTCATTTTTTGATCTCATTGAATGTTTGGGCTGGTTTGCAAATTGAAGCCGTCTATGCAGCATAATAGCACTTTTGATTTTTGGTGGAATTAATTTGTACTGTTTGCTTTAGCTTGTGCGCGATCTGATAAATTAGGAAATGGCGATCAAAGGTTAATGATATGATTCAACTGCTTAGTTATTAATGTTGAAAATTCTTTAAATCCCCGCTGGTGCGATTTTCCAGCTTTGCTTGAACAATGGCGTGATTCAGGTGTGGTGCAAACATCTCAATGAAATCAAAGATGTAACCGCGGATATAACTGTTCCGACTGATACCGATGCGGGTTGTGCTGGATTCAAATAAATGACTGGCATCAATGGATCGGAGGTTTTTATCGCGTTTGGCGTCAAAAGCCATATTGGCCAATATGCCAATTCCTAGCCCCAATTCGACATAGGTTTTAATAACATCCGAGTCGATCGCCGTCAGTACGACATTCGGTTCCAAGCCTTTATCGAAAAATGCCTGATTGATTTTTGAGCGGCCGGTAAATGCATAATCGTAAGTGATGATCGGATACTGGCTAATCGCTTCCAGAGTGATTTTTTGCATTTTCAGCAACGCATGCTTGGGCGGTACGATGATGCATCGATTCCATTCATAGCAAGGCAACATGACAAGCTCATGAAAGTGTTCGATAGCTTCGGTGGCAATTGCTATATCCGCTTCTCCCGAAGTAACTAAAGTTGAGATTTGCATGGGACTGCCTTGGCGTAAAATCAATTTAACTTTGGGGTAGCGTGCTGTAAAGTGTTTAATCACCGGAGGTAAGGCGTAGCGTGCTTGCGTATGGGTAGTGGCAATAGTCAATGTGCCATTTGCTTCATCAGTGAATTGTTGTGCGATTTTTCTGAGATTATCTGCATCGCACAACATTTTTGCGGCAGTTTTGATAATCAGTTGCCCAGGCGGGGTGATTTGTACAATGCGTTTGCCATGACGCAGAAAAATGTCAACACCTAATTCCTCTTCGAGCATTTGAATTTGCTTGCTAATAGCTGGTTGAGAAGTATGGAGTTTTACTGCCGCCTTGGATAGATTCATATTTTGATTGACAGTCTCGCATAAATAACGAAGTTGCTGAAGTTTCATAAGCTTATCTGTTCATAAAAAATGGTTATATAAATCTAACATAATATTATTTTGGATTATAGCAACGAGTTGTTATGATGCTGCGGGTTAAAAACAATTAAAATGAATTGGAAAAGTGACATAGCATTTTTAAGCTTATCTGCTTATTAGAAATTATCCGGTAGCAGTGGTTACATAGTTACATAGGGCTTTGATGCTGTTTTCTAATCAGAATGTATGATCGAAGATCTTGCTATGTGCTGCGCTATAAGAAATTTACGGTATTGTTTTTTGGTAGAATACCCGGTCTTATTTATCTTGCCTGGCTTGAAGCGTTAAAGACCGGTGATTGTTAGCGTCAAATAGATTATTTAAAGTGTGTAATGCGCGATAGGTTTGGGTGATAGTCGTAAAGAAGTTGTTGTGATGTTGTATGTCAGATGATAAGCAGCCCTGACCGGTTGCTGATTCATTGACAGGCATGAGCACTTTACCATTTAGGAAACAAGGATTGATTGATGAGTACAAATATTGAAAATAAGCCAAAACAAGTCACATGGTTTAATGGATGTGGTGGGCGTATTGGTATTGTAGTTGGTGAGAGTGGTGACTTTGCTTATATCGGCATGGCATTGAGGCATGATGAGGATGATGATGTCGATCATATCATGAAGTACGGTGCTAAGTTTCCGTTGGAGGCGGCGCTAATGTTACCGGTGTCCAAACATTACAGCCAAACTTAATCCCAGAATTTCTGAATCCGAGTGTATCGGAATGTACGTTTAGAATAATTATGCGAGGAAATAGACATGTATCGATATGATGAATATGATCAGCAAATAGTGAATGATCGTGTCAAACAGTATCGTGATCAGGTGCGCCGGCGTTTGTCAGGGGAATTGACGGAGGAAGAGTTTAGGCCATTGCGATTGCAGAATGGTTTGTATATGCAAATTCACGGCTATATGCTCCGCATCGCAGTGCCTTATGGATTGATATCTTCAAAGCAGATGCGCATGTTCGCCCATATCGCCCGTAAATATGATCGAGGTTATGGGCATTTCACCACGCGCCAGAATATTCAGTTTAACTGGTTAAAATTGGAGGATACACCTGATATTCTAGCTGATCTGGCTTCGGTCGAGATGCATGCCATTCAGACTTCTGGAAATTGTGTGCGTAATATTACATCAGATGAATACGCCGGTGTTGCACGCGATGAGGTTGTGGATCCACGCCCTTATGCGGAGATTCTGCGTCAATGGAGTACCTTTCATCCGGAATTTGCATATTTGCCGCGTAAGTTCAAAATTGCGGTTAGCGGTGGAAAAGAAGATCGTGCTGCCATTTATGCGCATGATATTGGTTTGTCGGTGACAAAAAATAAGCAAGGTGAGGTGGGTTTTCGTGTGCTGGTTGGCGGTGGGCTGGGGCGTACGCCGATTATTGGCTGTGAAATATGTGAGTTTATGCCATGGCAGCATATATTGACATATGTTGAGTCGATATTGCGGGTTTATAACCAATATGGCCGCCGGGACAATATATACAAGGCACGCATCAAGATACTGGTCAAGGCCTTAGGTATTGATGAGTTTAGACGGCAAGTCGAAGCGGATTGGGCGGATATCAAGAATGGTCCGGGTACGTTAACTGCAGAAGAAGTTACCCGTGTCGCCTCGTTTTTTACTGATCCGGCTTATGAAACCTTGGATGATCATGATTCGAAATTAAACGAATTCAAGGCTGATAACCGGCCATTCTCTAATTGGATGTTACGCAATGTTAAGCCGCACCGTGTTCCCGGCTATGCGATTGTAGTCTTGTCACTAAAAAAACCAGGTTGTGTGCCTGGCGATGCGACGGCTGAGCAGATGGATGCAGTCGCAGACTTGGCTGAGCGCTATAGCTTTGGTGAAGTACGCATTACGCATCAACAAAATTTAGTGCTGGCGGATGTCAAGCAAAAAGATTTGATTCGCTTGTGGCAAGAAGCCGGTGCCTATGAATTGACTGCACCGAATATTGGATTACTGACTGACATCATTAGTTGTCCCGGTGCAGATTTTTGCACACTGGCCAATGCACGTTCCATACCGTTGGCAAAGTTGATTGCAGAGCGTTTTGAAGATTTCGATTTTCAACATGATATTGGCGAGATAACTCTGAATATGTCTGGTTGTGTTAATGCATGCGGACAGCACCACATCGGTAATATCGGCGTTACCGGTGTAGAAAAGAAAGATCATGGCGAATGGTACCAAGTATCGATCGGAGGCGCCGAAGGTAATGACAGTTCTATTGGCAAAATTATCGGTCCATCATTCACGTTCAATCAGGTACCTGAAGTCATTGATCGCTTGTTGCAGGTTTATCTGCGCGAGCGTACTGAAGCCGAGTGTTTTATTGATACGGTTCGCCGTATCGGTCATGCACCTTTCAAGGAACATGTCTATGCATCGGATTTTGCAGTGGCACAGGAAGAAACCGCCGATAAACATGAAGTCGCACCGGCGCAATATGCCATTCCCTTTTATTCTCCGAGGTTTTAGATGAGATGATTATAAAAAATAATGCAATTGTTGCAGATGATTGGGTTGTATTACGCCTCAATGAGCAAGATTCTGCTGAAAACGTGATGATTCCGGAAGGCAGGGTAATTGTTCCTCTCCAAGTGTGGCTGAAGCAACGCAACTTATTACAAGAACGTACTGAAATAGGTGTATGGTTAGCCAGCGATGAGCGACCTGAGACATTGAAGGAAGATATTGACAAATTTTCTGTGATTGCGGTTGACTTTCCCAAGTTCTCTGATGGCCGTGGCTATTCCATTGCTTATAATTTGCGTGCCCGCCTTGGTTATGTGGGTGAAATGCGTGCCATCGGAGATGTGCTGCGTGACCAGTTATTTTATATGCAGCGCGTAGGCTTCGATGCTTTTGCGCCACGTCAGGATCGTAGTATCGAAGATGCATTAAAAGGATTAGCTGACTTCTCTGAAGTTTATCAAACTTCTATTAATTCAAAATTGCCATTATTCCGGCGTGTGCAGCGTAAAGGGAATGCGGCAGCAAGCTTAGCATGACAAAATTACGGGAAAAAGTTGAGCAGGTTGTTGCAATTTTGAATGAAACCGTGCGCGATTATCCGCCGGTTACATTTGCAAATAGCTTGGGTGCCGAAGATATGGTGTTGACAGATATCATAAACCGGTATCATTTAGATATAGATATGTTTAGTTTGGATACTGGGCGTTTGCCGCAAGAAACCTATGATTTAATGCAAAATGTCCGGGAACGTTACAAGGTGCCGCTTCGTATCTATTTTCCTAATGTAAAGCAAATTGAAGCATATGTGGCTCAATATGGCATTAATGGTTTTTATGAAAGTGTTGAATTGCGTAAAGCATGTTGCCATATTCGTAAAGTCGAACCTTTACGTCGCGCTTTGCAGAGTAAATGTGCATGGATAACCGGATTGAGACGAGAACAGGCCCTAAGTCGATTGAATTTGCAAGTTTCCATTTTTGATATGGACAACCAAATACAAAAAGTGAGTCCCTTGCTGGAATGGTCCAATAATGAAGTTTGGGAGTATCTGCGGCAATATGAAGTACCTTATAACAAGCTTCATGACAAGTTTTATCCAAGCATTGGTTGCGCACCTTGCACTCGTGCAATCACGCCTGGCGAGGATATTCGTTCTGGGCGCTGGTGGTGGGAAGATCCGGAAACTAAAGAGTGCGGTTTGCATACCAGCAAAGCAGTTCCAGTAAATAGCTTAGAGTGATCGTAGTAGAGTAATGGGTGCATATTAAAACAATAAAAAATATACCCATAGTTGTTCGCGTATTCCGGATAATGTTATGCTGGCTTGCGAGGCAATCACTTGGCCAAAGGCGTGTTTCTGATCAAAACTTCTATAAACAACAGTACGGTAAAAGTCAGCCGGAGTGTTCATTGTATTGATTCTGGCAAATTGGATAGCTTACGTAATCTTCGTATTCAGCGATTCTTTTGTATGTATGGCTTATGTAACAAGATACTGGTTCATAGGGGAGCGGAATTGAGGCATCAAGCGATGTCCTGGATTAGTTTTAGAAAAGTAAAACTTAAAGAGTGCTTGCAGCGATTTTCTCCGCATCCGCTAAAAGTTTAAAGATAAAGTAAAGGTTAGATGAATTTAATAGAAGATCCCCAAGAAATGAAGCTAGATGGCTCTAAAATATTGGTGGTAGAAGATAACGAATTAAGTCAAGTTGTTGCCAAAGAGATACTGGAATACGCAGGTGCATCGGTAGTGGTGGCTGAGCATGGCAAACAAGCATTGGATTTTTTGGCAAAGCAATCTTTTGATTGTGTCTTAATGGATATTCAAATGCCGGTTATGGATGGGTTAGAAGCAACACGAATTATCCGGGCAAATGCGAACTGGTCGGAAATGCCGGTAATTGCTTTAACTGCCAATATCGACCAGCACTATAGAGACATGTGTATGAATGTCGGAATGAATGATTTTCTAGCAAAACCAATTGACCCTGATTTGTTGATAGATACCATTTGTAAGTGGCTGTAATTTATTTTGAAAGTTTCACCTAATAACGGATAATCTCGTTTAGAGTGTGCTTCATGAAATTCTTCGAATGAAAAAAAAGAAAAATATTCGTGTGCTACTACTAGATGATGACAAATTTATGCTCGAATTTGTCAGTCATTTGTTGAGAGAATTGGGTGTTGACGAGATATTTGTTGCGGAAGATGGCAAAGCAGGCTTGTTTGTTCTGTCAACTCAAATAGAAGCTGTTGATTTATTGATTTGTGATATTGAAATGCCGGGTATGGATGGCATTGAGTTTCTTCGCCATATTGCGGACCAGCGCTACAGTGGAAAAATTGTGCTATTTTCAGGTGTTGATGCTGATTTGCTTAAAGCGGTCGAGCGTTTAGCCATCGTACGTGGACTAACTGTCATTGGAACATTGTTGAAACCTGTAACAATGGGGGCTTTGGCAGAAATTTTGGAAAAGCTCGATTTGCCCGTTTATCGCTCCGCCAATTTTTTCAAATTGCGGCAAGTATTTGATGCTGAAGATATTAAGCATGCTTTGCTTACTGACCAATTTACAGTATTTTTTCAACCGAAAATTTCTGCGGTCAGCCGCCGTGTAACAAGTGTTGAATGTTTGGCGCGTTGGCGACATGGTAAATATGGTTATATTTCTCCTGACAATTTTATTTCTATTATCGAACACAATGATTTGATTAATGATTTTACACGTAGCATCTTAAAAAAATCCGTCCAGCAATTGGACTTATGGCTGCAACAAGGTCTGGATTTGAAAATTTCTGTAAACGTTTCAATGGAGAATTTGGATCGTTTTAATTTGCCAGAGATTTACCAAGAAGCAGTACAGAATTCCAATGTGCCGATTAACAGGGTGATTTTGGAAATTACGGAAGGCAAGTTAGGAAAAGATTTTGCCCAAAGTTTGGATATCCTGACACGGATCAGGCTAAAAGGTTTTGGGTTATCCATAGATGATTTCGGTACCGGCTATGCCTCGATGGAAACACTCAAATATATGCCTTTTACCGAACTCAAGATAGACCGTATTTTTGCACATAATGCGACGCAAGATCCGGCCACCCGAGTAATTCTCGAGTCGTGCATTAAATTGGGTAAAGCTTTTGGTTTGAATGTAGTTGTAGAAGGCATTGAAACGGAAGCGGATTGCGAATTAGTTGCTCAGCTTGGATGTGATGAAATACAAGGTTATTTTATTGCGCAACCCATGCTTGCCGAAGAATTTACGCGATGGTTACCTGATTATGAGAAAAGCCAGTGGCCAAATAATTGATCATTACATTGTGCGTAATAAAAATTGATAAAGTGAAACCTAGTAACAATAAATATTAATAATTATGACAAATATCGATGCAGCATTGCATGCTCAACATGAAGCAGTGGCAGATTCACCCAAGTTTAATTTTGACTTTACGATCGCGGATTTTTATCGGCGAAGTGGGTTAGCGAAGCTTGATCAGATTTTTATGGATTTTCTTCGTACTGGCGACGAAGCGCTATGTATGAGATTGGAACAAGCCCGCGCGAATCCCGATGAATTACTGCCAAAGGATAATTCCGCGCTATTGATTGAAATTGCGCCATGGCTGGAAGATTTTATCGCGCGCTTGTTCAATATAGAAAGTGAAGTGCAGAAATTGGCTACGAGACATCATGAGCTGGCGCCATTGTATTTTTGCAAACGGCAATTTGTGCAACGTAGAGCAAAAAGTAAAATAAGTGATGAAGCGCTTGCTGGCATTGACGGTTTGGCACTGGAAAGAGAATTGTCGGCAGAATTTGGCGAAGCCTTCTCAGAATTGATTTTTGCCACGAAAGTAACGCAGTGGATGGAAGCGGAAGCAGAAAATGAAACGCGTTTAAATAAAGCACTGCATTACGCCGCGTGGGCACTGAGAACACCGGCAGGGCAACAACATACGCAGAACGGTATTTTATTCAAATCGCCGGCGAAATTGGATTTTCAACATTTATTGTCGTTGGAGACGGATGAATCGGCTGGATACACAGTACATCGCCTTGAACATTTGCGTGAACGTAACGGTTTTGCGTTGACTGATCACGGTACGGATTTAAAGGGTGCATTGGACGAAGCCAATTACTGCATTTGGTGCCATGAGCAAGGCAAAGATTCATGTTCTAAAGGTTTGATCCAAAAATCCAAATCACCGGATGATCCGCCTAGTTTCAAGCGGAGCGAATTAGGTGCGTTGTTGGCGGGTTGCCCATTGGAAGAACGCATTTCCGAATTTCACAAGCTTAAATCACAAGGCGTGGCAATAGGTAGTCTGGCAATGATCACGTTGGATAATCCAATGTGTGCGGGCACCGGCCATCGAATTTGTAATGACTGTATGAAGTCCTGCATTTATCAGAAGCAGGATCCCGTAGACATTCCGCAAGCTGAGACGCGTACATTGAAAGATGTGCTGGCATTATCGTGGGGATATGAAATCTATAGCTTGTTGACACGCTGGAATCCATTGAATCTACGCCGACCGGTACCGAAACCCGCAACTGGCCGTAAGGTACTGGTGGTTGGCATGGGTCCGGCGGGCTATACGTTGGCACATCATTTAATGAATGAAGGTCATACCGTTGTGGGAATCGATGGACTTAAAATCGAGCCGTTGCCCCAAGAGATTTCAGGTGTCAATCAAGTGGGTGAGCGAGTGCCGTTCAGGGCGATACGCCATGCCAACATCCTGGAAGAAAATCTCGATCAGCGCATGCCGGGTGGTTTTGGTGGTGTAGCTGAGTATGGTATTACTGTACGTTGGAATAAAAATTTTCTGAAGCTGATTCGTTTGTTACTGGAACGCAGGGAAGAGTTTGCCTTATTTGGCGGTGTGCGTTTTGGCGGTACTTTGACAACCGATGATGCATTCACCATGGGATTTGATCATGTGGCTCTAGCAGCAGGGGCTGGGCGGCCAACTGTATTGCACTTGCCGAATGGATTGGCGCGAGGTGTGCGTGCAGCATCCGATTTCTTGATGGGACTGCAATTAACCGGTGCTGCGCAGAACGATTCAATCGCCAATATGCAGCTGCGCTTACCGGTGGTGGTAATCGGCGGGGGCTTAACGGCAATTGATACAGCGACTGAAGCATTGGCTTATTATCCGGTGCAAGTAGAAAAATTTTTGCAGCGATATGAGATTCTAGCAGCAATTCAGGGGGAGGCTGCCGTCCGTGAAGCATGGGATGATGAAGAAAAAGCCATTGCCGATGATTTTATCAACCATGCACGCGCAATCCGCGCTGAACGTCAGGCTGCCGAGCAAGAAGGACGTATGCCGTGCATCGTCAATTTGTTGCAATCCTGGGGAGGGGCAACCATTGCCTATCGTAAGCGGTTGATCGATAGCCCTTCTTATACTTTAAATCATGAAGAAGTAGAAAAAGCACTTGAGGAAGGTATTTGGTTTGCTGAAGGCATGACGCCTACGCGCGTGAATGTTGATGCGTGGGGGCATGCAGAATCGGTGCAATTCTCGGTGCAGAAACGCGATGAAGAAGGTGAATGGCAAGACGCCGGTAATGTCGAGTTACCAGCTCGTGCGTTGTTGGTAGCTGCCGGCACTCAACCGAATACGGTGTTGGCGCGTGAAGACGAAAAGCAGTTTAAACTCGATGGCCGTTATTTTGCGGCTTGTGACGAGGAAGGCGAGACGGTTAAGCCCGTATATGGCAATCCCAAACCTGAGACACCGATGGTGTTGTTAAGCCGCTACAAGGATAGTCAGGACGGGCGATTTATCAGTTTCTTTGGTGATTTGCATCCTTCGTATTCCGGCAATGTAGTGAAAGCAATGTCCAGCGCAAAACAGGGTTATCCCGTTGTGAGTCGTGTGCTGGAACGCATTAAGCCGACATCGGATCAATCGGCGCAGCAATTTTTTGCGCAATTGAATAATCAATTGCGGCCAACAGTGCATAAAGTGGAAAGACTTGCACCCAATATCATTGAAGTGGTTGTTCATGCACCGACAGCGGCGGAACATTTTCAACCAGGGCAGTTTTATCGTTTTCAGAATTATGCGACTTTGGCAACGATCACCACAGATACTAGGCTGGCAATGGAGGGCCTTGCATTAACAGGTGCATCGGTAGATGTTGAACGTGGGTTGGTTTCATTAATTGTATTGGAAATGGGCGGGTCATCAAATCTCTGCGCAATGCTTCAGCCTGGAGAGCCGGTTGTGTTGATGGGGCCTACCGGAACACCGACAGAAATTCCAGAGAATAAAACTGTGGTGCTGGTTGGGGGCGGTTTGGGTAATGCTGTATTGTTTTCTATCGGTGCCGCCGCACGCGCGGCCGGATCAAAAGTGTTATATTTTGCCGGTTACAAGAAACTGGTGGATCGTTATAAAGTGGCCGAAATCGAAGCAGCGGCGGATATTGTTGTGTGGTGTTGCGATGAATCACCGGGTTTTGCAGCAACGCGCCATCAGGATAAAAGTTATGTGGGTAACATTGTTCAAGCTATGGTAGCTTATGGAAGCGGTGAATTGGGTGAGCAGCCAGTGCCGCTGACTGAAGCTGATCATATCATTGCCATTGGGTCCGATCGCATGATGGCCGCTGTTGGGGTGGCGCGACATAATCAATTAAAACCATACTTAAAAGCCGATCATTTTGCCATTGGTTCGATTAATTCGCCGATGCAGTGCATGATGAAAGAAATTTGCGCTCAGTGCTTACAACCTCATCAAGATCCGGAAACGGGAAAAATTACTTATGTATTTTCTTGTTTTAATCAGGATCAGCCGCTGGATCAAGTGGATTTTTCCGGATTGGCTACTCGACTACGTCAGAATACGGTACAAGAGAAGCTCACGAATCAATGGATTGGACGTTGCCTAAATACGATCAAACAGAAAACTTCGTGATTTGATCTTATCATTAAGGCTAGGCCGATGCTTTTAATTATGGATTGAGAAGAGTTCTCGTTTGAGAAGTGTATTTGTTCATTTTGCGCTCTGGAAAGTAAATTCTTTGAAACGGTTCCTCGGCTTATCGGCGTCATAATTAATGCATTGTGCGGAAATTGATTTATAATTCGCTATTCATCAATAAGAAATAGGCACAATTTTGCTTTTTTATTTGCAAGCAGGTTGGCATAAAAAGGGAGATTATCAATGCATATAGGCATACCCGCAGAGATTCGCGGCGGAGAAACGCGTGTAGCAGCTACACCGGAGACCGTGAAAAAATTTACTGCCAAGGGTGTTCATAAAGTATCTGTGCAATCAGGTGCTGGTGCAGGCGCCAGCATACCGGATTCAGCATATCAGGAAGCAGGTGCAACGATCGTGACTGATGTGGCGGAGTTGTATTCGCAATCAGAAATTTTACTCAAGGTCAGAGGTCCGGAGCCTAGTGAATTGGCAATGATGCGTAAAGATGCTGTGCTGGTGGGTTTGTTGTCGCCACACCAGAAAGAAGGGATTGAAGAATTAGCGCAATATGGATTGACTGCGTTTGCAATGGAAAAGCTACCACGCATTTCTCGTGCGCAAAGTATGGACGTACTGTCGTCACAGGCCAATATCGCAGGTTATAAAGCTGTAATTATGGCAGCCAATGCATATCAAAAATTCTTTCCTATGTTGATGACAGCGGCAGGTACTGTGAAGGCTGCGCGAGTTCTGATTTTAGGTGCAGGTGTAGCGGGCTTGCAAGCGATTGCAACGGCGAAGCGGCTCGGCGCAGTAGTCGAAGCCTTTGATGTAAGGCCTGCAGCCAAAGAACAAGTAGAAAGTTTGGGAGCTAAATTTGTTGAAGTGCCGTTGAGCGATGAAGAAAAAACCAAGGCTGAGACAGCGGGTGGTTATGCGACGGAAATGTCTGAAGACTACAAGCGTCGCCAAGGTGAGTTAGTGCATGAGCGTGCCATCGCAGCTGATATTATTATTACTACTGCTTTGATTCCTGGCCGCGCTGCACCTGTTTTAATTAAAGAGGAAACCGTGAAGGCCATGAAACCAGGATCGGTGATTGTAGACCTCGCAGTAGAAGCGGGTGGTAATTGCCCTTTATCCGAATTAAATAAAACTGTAGTGAAACATGGTGTGCATTTGATTGGTATCGCAAATATTCCAGGTTTGGTTGCAGCGGATTCAAGCACATTGTATGCACGAAACTTAATGAATTTTCTTAACTTGATGCTTGATCCAGTCAGTGGTGAATTGAAGATTGATCGTAACGATGAAATTGTTGCAGGCACGTTGGTGTGTACTGGCGGTGAGATCATTGCATTCTAGCGAATGGTAATAAGCTTAAGTAATAAATATTTTTCTTCAGTAGCGATATTCTGGGTGTAGTGTAAACGAATTTATAAGGAGTAATCATGGTTGGTGAAATTGATCCAGTTATTATCAATCTGACTGTTTTTGTGTTGGCAATTTTTGTTGGCTATCACGTCGTGTGGAATGTTACGCCTGCTTTGCATACACCCTTGATGTCAGTAACTAATGCGATATCGGGCATAATTCTCGTTGGTGCGATGCTGGCTGCTGGTCCTGCCGAAACGGATTGGGGTGTTTGGTTGGGAGCTGCTGCGGTAACATTGGCTGCAATTAATGTTTTTGGTGGATTTCTAGTGAGTCAACGCATGCTGGAAATGTTTAAGAAAAAAGACAAAAAAGGAAATGTGTAAATGTCAGCAAATATGGTAGCACTTGCATATTTAGTCGCTTCAGTATTCTTTATATTGGCGCTAAAGGGTTTAAGTTCACCTGAATCTGCCCGGCGAGGTAATTTATTTGGCATGGTTGGAATGGCCATCGCAGTTGCAACAACCTTGACACTTACTCAGAACTGGCTGTTGATTCTAAGCTGCATTGCAGTGGGAGGTATCATAGGGGCGATTGTCGCTCAGCGGGTTCAAATGACTGCGATGCCAGAGCTGGTTGCATTTATGCATTCGCTTGTAGGCTTGGCGGCAGTGTTTATAGCCATTGCGGCTGTTAACAATCCGGTTTCATTTGGTTTGCCAGAAACTTTACCTGCAGGCAGTAAACTAGAATTATTCCTTGGAACTTTTATTGGTGCTATGACGTGGTCTGGCTCTGTTATAGCATTCCTTAAATTATCTGGTCGCATGAGCGGTACGCCGGTGGTTTTTACTGGCCAGCACATGATTAATCTTTTGCTGGCGCTTATTATGATCGGGTTTGGTTTATGGTTTTTCTTTACTGACACGACAAATTGGACTGCTTTCATTGCGATGACGGTGATTGCTTTCATTCTTGGCTTCTTGATTATTATACCAATTGGCGGAGCGGACATGCCGGTAGTCATATCCATGCTCAACTCTTATTCTGGCTGGGCTGCTGCGGGTATTGGTTTTTCTCTTGGTAACCCAATGCTAATCATTGCAGGATCACTGGTCGGTAGTTCTGGTGCCATTTTATCTTATATTATGTGTAAGGCCATGAACCGGCCATTTCTTTCGGTCATACTTGGCGGTTTTGGTAGTGATGGCGGTACGACTGCAGCGGATAGCAGCGGAGAACAAAAGACATATCGAAGTGGTAGCGCGGAGGATGCGGCTTTTCTTATGGGTAATGCCGATAGTGTCATTATTGTTCCTGGGTATGGTTTGGCTGTTGCAAGAGCTCAGCATGCAGTCAAGGAATTAGCTGAAATGCTGCACGAAAAAGGAGTAAATGTGCGCTTTGCGATTCATCCCGTAGCGGGGCGTATGCCGGGCCATATGAATGTACTACTGGCCGAAGCAGAAATTCCTTATGAGCAAGTTTTGGAAATGGAAGAGATTAATAGTGATTTTGCGAACACTGATGTGGTATTAGTGTTAGGTGCAAATGATGTGGTTAATCCTGCGGCAAATGTTCCAGGAAGTCCGATTTATGGCATGCCAATATTGGATGCCCATAAAGCACGTACAGTAATGGTTGTTAAGCGCAGTATGGCAGTTGGTTATGCAGGTCTTGATAATGATCTATTTTATATGGATAAAACCATGATGATATTTGGAGACGCCAAGAAAGTGGTTGAAAGTATGGTTAAAGCAGTTTAAAGGGTGAGGGTTTGATTTTTCTTCTTACTCTTCTTCACATTTACATTGCGGGATCAAAAAGGTCGGATGAAAATCGAATTAGATTGAATGGCGCTATTAATCCTCCGTTTCTAACGGCGCTTTATGGGAATTAGAAGAAAGGAAGTGACGATTGAGAGAAGTTGCTTCTATTTCTTACAGTACATTTTGCAGAGAAGACTGTTATGATTCAAGTTCCTTAAATGGACAAGCCTTAGCAATACCAAATCCTTGAGCATAATCAACGCCTATTTCTCGTAGTTTTGAAATAATTTCATTAGATTCAACGAGCTCGGCAATTGTTTTAATGCCTCTTTTATGTGCAAGCTTATCGATAGCTATTACACTCTCCAAGTCTTCGGTATCGCGAAGAATATTGCAGATCAGACTACCGTCTATTTTTAGATAATCAGCTTTAATCTGATCAAGTAATTCAATTGAGCTAGACTCATTAGTAAAACTACATAACGAAACCAGACCACCCAGTTTGTGAATTTTTTGTGAGAAAGTGGCCGTATCCGTGATATTTGCTTGCGCATCTGACAGCTCAATTTCAAAGCAGAGGTTTGCGGCAGGTATATTCATTTTTTGCAATTGGCCTTGTATGAAATCTGGAAAAGCTTGGTCGCTCAAAGTATCTTTGGCAACATTCAGACAGAAAATTGAGTGAGACTGAGGATGAGTGGATAGCCATTTTACAATATGATTTACTATCCAGCGATCAAGTTGAGGCATCATCTTTAATTGATCAACAAAGGGCAAGAATGAACCCGGAGGCATGAGACCATTTTCTTCTTCACTCATACGAACCAGAATTTCATAGTGAGATGATGAAGTTTTAGTGGATTTGATTGGATTTATTTGTTGATAATAAAGATTGAACTCTCCTTCTTCTATTGCCTGGGCAATACGGGCAGATGTTGTTGCAATTCCTGAGTTCTGTGTTTGGGTTTTTTGCAGTCTGGTTTTTTCTTTGCTAATGAGCTGTTCAGGCGCTTTTTGTGGTTCGAGGGCGTTTGTATTCGATATTCTGTTTTTTTGGACAATGCTATTTTTTTCATGTGCGCGAGGGGTGTGCATTGTGTAAAAGCCTACAGTTTTTCCTTTGTTATCGAGATGGGGAACGTATTGCTCCACAAAAATATATGGAAATCCTTTGATTGATTTAAGAATGCGTTGATTGTGTATTGTTTTTCCAGCTAAGATCTCGGTAATACAGTTTTTAATGCCAGAGAAAAATTCTTGATCGGAGAAATCCGCTAAAAGCTGTCCGTCGATTTGATCGGGTTTTAAACCAAACCATCGGCGGAAAGTACGATTGTGGTAGCGACAGCGAAGATCAACACTAAAGTAGGCCAGCATGACTGGAATATTTTCATCAATGACTAACGATTTTATTACGCTCTCGGACGCTTTCTTTTCAGCCCATAAACGGTGTTTTATTTCATTAGTGAGTCTATCTTTAGTGACCTGTAATTGATCCGTATAGTTTTTAATATTTTTTTGTGTACGTGTAATTTGGAATATTATTACTATCAATACTAAAACGAGGGAGAGCCATAATATTGCTGACCAATGTGGCGGTAGATCGTCGAAAATAAATAGATTGATGATAAAAACCGCAGTAAGTATTAATGCAGTGCAAACAGCAAGAAACGGTTTAATATTATTCAGTAAAGAGGTTTTCTGCATAGTGATTGTTGGTTTAAGCCATAAAGTATTAACGACGGCTGAGGTGTTTTATAGTAAGTAGTCAAAAATTATCGAGCATAAAACATAAGGGGTCTTGTAAGAAGCCAAAATTTCCATAAATTTGAACGCCTTATAACAAAGTTCTGCAATGACGTTTCACCTATACTCGTAATGGTTAACTGATTAATCTCACCCTTTTTAAGTGCGTTATGCAATGGGGAAAACCAGTTGTTTTCTAAAGTACTTAGATTTTCACGCCAGTCCAGTGCTTTCCGGTATTTTGCTTTTTCACTTAGCATATCTAGCACTATGAGATGATTTCCTGATATTGTGTTCTGTAACCATTTATCGGCATGAGTTGGTAAATTTGAATACCTGGCATTGCTTGCTAATGCTAGTGCTTGGGGTAAATTGTTTCTACTCCAGACATGTGTATAGGGAGATTGTATAGATTGAGGTAGAGTCCCTCCACCCCATAACCAGAGGCTATTAATAGGTAGCTTTTCGCAAGATTCACGAGCCTGATTGACTGGGTGCTCATGGAGCAGCATTTGAATTTCATTGATTATTTTGCGCCAAATCATACTTTCTTTGCCTGCTGGTAAGAAATTATTAATGTTCTTGCATGTAACTTGACCAATTGTATAGGTTTGGATTTCTATGGTTCTGGGTAGTCGGATATACCATCGGCACGGCTGTAACGGTAATAATTTGAAATCAGGATAGCATTTGAGATTTTGGTTTAGGTACTGAGTTATTTGTTCAGCTTCGTCTTCAGAGATTTCAAAAGCTCCGCTATCCGCCAGCATAATGTGATTTTGCTCAATGCGAAGATGTACGGGATCAGCTCGTATCCAGTAATCTCTATTAATTGTCTTTATTTTTTCGGGTGCATCGATATGTAACATAATTGGAGCAATAGGCCAATTATTTTGTTGCTGTGTAACCTTAAATGCGTTGCATAGCCATATTTCCATTTCTTGTGGTGGATGTTCATTGGCAATACTTTTTGCTAGTAATGTTTCTAAAGCTGGCATTGATAAATCACGGTAAATTTCTGTTTGTGAAACATTAGGCCAGAATAAGCTAGGTACAATTAGATGTATGTTTATCAACATGGTTTGTGTTACAGAATTTAAGAAGTATTATGGTATTTTTGGAGAAAGAATAATATTTCTGAATATTTCGAAATGTTAATGGGTAATTACTCACAATAGAAAGACAGTAGGTTTGCACGTATAATGAGTACTCAAAATAGAAAGTTTATTTTATAGTGAGTGAGCCTTTTTTAGTAGATAAACCACGATAAGTAAATCTGTCATTCTACAATTCATGAGGTTATCAATTTAATCCAGGTTATTTTAATATCTTGTCAGTGGCAATAAGGTCGAGATAATTCTATAATCTATATTTTTATTTATTTTCAAATAATTGGAGATGTCATGTACCAACATATAAAGGTACCTATTAATGGTAAGAAAATTCAGGTGAATGCCGATAATTCGCTGGCAGTCCCAGATAATCCCATTATTCCTTTTATTGAAGGCGATGGAATTGGTATTGATATTACCCCTGTTATGCGTAAAGTTGTTGATGCGGCAATTGAAAAAGCTTATCGTGGGCAGCGTAAAATTTCATGGATGGAAATTTATGCGGGTGAAAAGTCAACACGAATTTATGGTGCGGATGTTTGGTTACCTGGGGAAACTTTAGATGCTGCTAGAGAGTTTCGAGTCTCGATCAAAGGTCCGCTAACTACGCCAATCGGTGGGGGCATTCGCTCGATTAATGTGGCACTTCGCCAGCTGCTGGATTTGTATATATGTTTGCGCCCTGTACGGTATTTCTCGGGTGTCCCTAGTCCGTTGAAGAATCCAGAAAAAACTGACATGGTGATTTTTCGTGAAAATTCTGAGGATATTTATGCAGGGATTGAATGGGAAGCTGAATCTGAAGCGGCGAGAAAAGTTATTAATTTCTTGATTAAGGACATGGGGGTATCCAGTATACGATTTCCTAAAACTTCGGGAATCGGTATTAAGCCAGTTTCAAGAGATGGAACGGAGCGTCTTGTCCGAAAGGCAATTCAGTATGCTATAGACAATAAACGTAAATCCGTTACATTAGTCCATAAAGGCAATATCATGAAGTTTACTGAAGGAGCATTCAAAAAGTGGGGATATGCTCTGGCAGTAAAGGAATTTGGCGCTGAACTACTGGACGGAGGACCTTGGATGAAGTTGCCATCTCAGAATGGCGATATAGTCATCAAGGATGTGATAGCTGATGCTTTTTTGCAGCAAATTTTGCTACGCCCAGAAGAGTATGATGTGGTTGCAACGTTAAATCTAAACGGTGACTACATTTCAGACGCACTGGCAGCTCAGGTTGGCGGTATAGGGATTGCACCTGGAGCTAATCTCAGTGATTCTGTTGCAATTTTTGAGGCTACTCATGGTACAGCACCGAAATATGCAGGAGAAGATAAAGTAAATCCGGGTTCAATCATTTTGTCTGCCGAAATGATGTTACGTCATATAGGTTGGATCGAAGCGGCTGATAGCATAGTAAATGCTATCGAAACTACAATAAAAAAAGGGACTGTAACTTACGATTTTGCTCGTCAAATGATGAATACTAAGGAAGTTTCTTGCTCAGAATTCGGCGACTCAATTATTAAATGTATGTAAAAGGAAATCACATATACATATCCCTCCTGCAATCACGCATCAATCGTAATTAACAAGGAGGGATGATGTTTTAAAATAAATGTTTCGTTCTTACTGTGTTAAAGGTCTACGCTAGTTTTTATTTTTATGGGCATGGACATAATACAGTTAAGCAGATTGAATATTAGAGGCTTGCTTTCCTTTCGGGCCTTGAGTGACATCAAAGCTCACTTTTTGACCTTCCTTGAGTGTTTTAAATCCTGACATATTAATCGCTGAGAAGTGAGCAAATAAGTCTTCACTTCCATCGTCCGGAGTAATAAAACCAAAACCTTTAGAATCATTAAACCATTTTACTGTACCTGTTGCCATTTCTACTTCCTATATAAAAACTGGGCCGGAAACCCTAATACTATTTGAATTTCAAATCAACTAACGGGAATCTATTCACGAAAAATGAATACCGCAATAAACTCGAAGTCAAACGCCAGTTGCAGTTTTACGCAAATCCAGAGTTAAAGTCAAGCGGTTACGTGTTTTTTTGTTGTTTCAAATTGGATAATTATCTTAAGGTACTTGAAAAAAATGTCGTAATCGTCAACTATGTTCATGTTGAAGTACTTTATACTAATATTCGATACTTGGTTTTTTATCGAAGAAAAGTAAAAAAGGAAAATTAATTATGAGTGAGAGTAATTTTGAAGCCATTATTCTCAAGCAGAAGAAAAGTGCAACTAAAGAGCGTTGTCCTCCACTTTATAAGATCTTGTTGTTGAATGATGATTTTACACCGATGGAATTTGTTGTTGAGGTATTAAAGATCTTTTTTTATATGAATCAAGAGCAAGCGACACAAATTATGTTAAAAGTACATACGGAGGGTGTAGGTGTGTGCGGTGTATTTACAAGTGACATTGCAAATACTAAGGTTAAGCAAGTAATTGAGTTTGCCAGGAAGAATCAACACCCGCTTAGGTGTGTCATGGAGGAGAATTGAAATGATTGCCCCGGATTTAGAAGTCAGCTTACACATGGCATTTGTAGAATCCAGGCAGAAGCGCTATGAATTTATTACAGTTGAACATTTATTGCTGGCAATGCTTGATAATGCGAGTGCAGCTGAGGTATTAAGCGCATGCTTGGTGGATATTGAAGATTTACGCTCAGTATTGCTTGATCACATTACTCGACATACTCCAGTAATTTCTGGCAGCGAAGAGGTTGATACTCAACCAACGTTGGGCTTTCAGCGTGTTATTCAGAGAGCGATATTGCATGTACAATCATCTGGAAAGAAAGAAGTAACTGGTGCAAATGTATTGGTATCGATCTTTGGTGAGAAAGATTCTCATGCTGTGTATTTCTTGCATCAAAGGGGTGTAACACGCTTAGATGTCGTGAATTATATTTCCCATAATATTCGTAAAGTTCCACGCGAGAATGACACTAAACCAGGAAATGAAACAGAAAACGAACATGAAGCTAGTACTGCTGGGTTGCTCGAGAATTACACAATAAATCTTAACCATCTTGCATTAATTAATAAAATTGACCCATTGGTTGGACGTGAAAAAGAAGTAGAGCGAGTTATACAGACTTTGTGTCGACGTCGTAAAAATAATCCTTTGTTGATTGGTGAAGCGGGGGTGGGGAAAACTGCAATTGCAGAAGGGCTGGCAAAACGCATTGTTGAAGAAGATGTGCCTGATTTACTATTGAAGCATCAAATTTATGCACTTGACATGGGAGCTTTGTTAGCAGGTACAAAATATCGAGGCGACTTTGAGCAACGCCTTAAGACATTATTAAATCAGTTGATTGATAATCCGGCAGCTATTTTATTTATTGATGAGATTCATACGTTGATTGGTGCGGGCGCAGCGTCAGGTGGAGTTTTGGATGCATCCAATCTTTTGAAACCGGTTCTGAGTAATGGGCAATTACGCTGTATTGGTGCGACAACTTTCAATGAATATCGTGGCATTTTTGAAAAAGATCATGCACTATCGCGGCGATTCCAGCAAATTGAGGTAAATGAGCCCAGTGTAGATGAGACAGTTGCCATTCTACGTGGACTGAAATCGCGTTATGAGCAATATCATAAGGTTAAATATTCTGCTAGTGCATTGGTTTCTGCTGCTGAATTATCTGAACGTTATATCAATGACAGGCATTTACCGGACAAGGCGATTGATGTGCTTGACGAGGCGGGAGCAGCTCAACGGTTATTACCCAAATCCAAGAAACGTAAAGTTATTGGTAAAAGTGAGATCGAAAGTGTGGTTTCCAAGATTGCACGAATACCCCCTCAAAATATCTCATCAAACGATCGCATAAAACTGAAAACATTAGCGCGAGATATGAAAGCTATTGTTTTTGGTCAGGATAATGCGATTAATTCTTTGGCAGCAGCTATAAAAATGGCAAGAAGTGGCCTCGGCAATCCACAGAAACCGGTCGGCTCTTTTCTTTTTTCCGGCCCAACTGGAGTGGGAAAAACTGAAGTAGCAAGACAGTTGGCTTATGCGCTTGGTATCCACTTGCAGCGTTTTGATATGTCAGAATATATGGAGCGTCATGCAGTGTCTCGTCTGATTGGTGCACCACCAGGTTATGTTGGCTTTGATCAGGGTGGATTACTGACAGAAGCTATTATTAAGCATCCATACTCAGTGTTGCTTTTGGATGAAATTGAAAAGGCGCACACTGATATTTTTAATATTCTATTGCAAGTAATGGATTATGGAACATTGACGGACAATAATGGCCGGAAAGCGGATTTTCGCAATGTTATTATAATTATGACAACAAACGCCGGGGCCGAATCTCTTACTAAATCATCGATTGGATTTACGCAATCTAAATCCTCTGGAGATGAGTTAGTTGATATTAAAAAATTGTTTACTCCTGAATTTCGTAATCGGCTCGATGCGATTATTTCATTTACCTCATTAAATGAGGAAATTATTTTGCGGGTCACTGATAAATTCCTAATTCAACTTGAAACTCAATTGCATGAGAAGAAAGTGGAAGCAACGTTTACTGATGGGTTGCGTAAGTATCTTGCAAAACATGGTTTTGATCCACTAATGGGAGCACGTCCCATGGAGAGGCTTATTCAAGACACTATTCGTAGTGTCCTGGCTGATGAGTTGTTGTTTGGGCGCTTAATGAACGGTGGAAAAGTGACTGTTGATATTGATAATAATGGTCAAGTAGTGCTCTTATTTGAGGAAGAAGCCGCAGTAATTTGAACAGGAGATCAATCCACTGATTTCGAATAATTACTTCTATGAGATGTGCTATCAACTATAGAATCCATCAAATTAAACCACAAGTTGGCTGAGGTGTGCTGTCAAAAATGGA
>CAADGS010000046.1 GCA_900696615.1 uncultured beta proteobacterium | reverse complement strand
GAACATTGGCAACCGAACGCACGATGCCGTGATAAATCGGTGGCATGACTTCTTCCCAGAAACGCGCAATGTCGGTCTGTTCGGTTGTTCGCCGCTGACTTGTTTTACTGCCCAGTTCTTTTACCTCGTTATAATCGCGTACCCATAACTCGCTTCCCAATTCCGGTGGCGGTGCGGGACGAAATTGAGCAGGATCGGCCATCAACCAGGGTTTACGATACCGCCACTGCGGCAATTCCGGTATGACTGTCGGCACATAGGTGCCCGCCTGCGTGTAAGGCCGATACGTTTCAATTGCTGCCGCGCCATCATTTATACGCATTGCCAGAATGGCTGCAGCCGCTTTTTCACCCACCGCAATTCCCGCGGTTTTAGCCTTTCCATCGTCAATAGCTGCTAATGCGGCTTGATACAGACCTTCGACAGCCTGTTTCTGCGAAGGAATAAGCTTAGTCAATATCGCATGGTTCGCTGCCGCAACCGCCGCTTCAATCGATGCTTCGGGCGCAGCATCCAATTTTAGATCGCTGATCGGATAACGCTGGGTGATGGCGTTGACAGCTTCATACACCGATGCCTGAGCCATCGCCAGCGCCCTTTCAGCAGGCAGCGGTCCGATTTTTGCATTCACGACGACTTCACCCGCTCGCACATTCCAGTCTGTTACTGCATCCGCTCTGACATGGGGTGATACCACTGCGGTTAACATCAGTGAAATGATCGCCACCTTTAATATCTGCAATCTATTGATTAGTAGTTTCATATTCACTCCTCTTAAAAAAAACGGATTATATTCGATAGCTTTCATGCTTCGGCCGATTTTCCGCGCGATGAGCACAAATTCCTGATGATTCATGCACCTGAGTTTGCGCTGCCGCTTTTGGCAAAAATGTAACCAAGAATAGCGGTAAATACTGGCAGCAGCGCTTGGGTAACAATTGTTTGAAATAAATCTTGCGCGCTTTTAACCGCGATTGCGCTCAATTCTTTATATTGCTCAATCGCTTGCTTATTGTCGGGGTAGTCTTTGAGCATTTCCAGCGTGGGCACTGCCGGATGGTGAGAAATCAGCAGGTATACGGCACTAAGCGTAACAATCGCTATGACAATGCCAACCGCTGTAGCGAGCTTGAGTCCCGCTTTTTGCACAAAAGGCACGGGTTGTACTTTGATATTTTGCACTTCCGCCATGACTTCTTCAGATTCGATGACTTGCTTTGTGCCGCTGCCAACATTTAATCTCGCCATGATCAGTACCTCACGGAATAATGATGTCTTTCAGGACGCGGTCTTCTTCGTCCGTAATCGATACCTTATTTTTTGAATTAATGGGTGCTTGGGTCGAAAGCATGTTGTAAGTAGCTAAGGCGCGTTTGATGATTTCCGCCTTGGTCGTGTGTTTTTCGGCCGCTAAAGCCGATAATTTTTCATCGAAAGCCGCATCCAGATCAATCGTATATCGTGTAGTGTTACCAGCCATGACAATCTCCTTACGTTGTTATCCATTCGGTTTATCGGTTTGTAATTAAATTACTGCAATATGCAGTAGACGTCAAATGACGCGTAACAATTCAGCGATAAAGAAACTTCTTGGATTGGAACCCATAAAACGGTTTGCATTATTGCCGACGCAATCACGGCCGGTTAATGCAAATTACTTTTCAGTAATTAATCTTAGCCATTTCCCGTCCCCGTTTTTCATTAACCGTCATCAGGACCGCCAGGCCGCCGGTAAAGAATAGTAGCGTGCTGAGCAGCGCAATTCGATGGTCTCCTTCGAACAAATAAATCATCCCGCCGTACGTAAGCGGGCCGATAATTGCCGAGAGTTTTGTCGCAAGCCCCCATAAACCGAAAAATTCGCCTTGGCGCCCTGCCGGCGTAAATTGCCCCACCAGCGCCCTCCCCGCCGATTGCGCGCCACCCAGCGCCGTGCCAATCAAATTGGCCGCAACCCAGAATAAAAATGTGCCGGTAGCCAAATAAGCACAGATAATAGCCGCGATCCAGATCAGCAAAGTCAGAGCGATGCAGCGGCTTGAACCGATTTTGTCTTGTAAATGGCCAAACAGAAAAGCGCCGATTGCCGCCGTTACATTCACCACGATAATCAAGACGATGGTATTCTGCGTTTTGAATCCCATCACTTCCTGCGCATACACGGCCGCCAGCACGATAACGATGTGAATGCCCGCATAATAAATGGTCAGTGCTATCAAAAAGCGAAATAAATCAGCGTGCATGCGGGCCTGACGCCATGTCGCGCGTAATCGGTTAAACCCTTCGGTTATGATGCGAGTACCTGCAAACGATCCGGTTACGTCGACGCGTTCGCGCAACCACAGCAATGTCGGCATGGCCGCGGCGCCAAACAATGCGGCAACGATGAGATTGGTGACCGGAATATATTGAGCGGCTTCAAGCCCCTGATTTTCCGCGTAGGTGACATAACCTAAACATAATACCAGCGACAACAATCCGCCCACATAACCGAGCGCCCAGCCGTAACCGGAAAGCCGTCCCATGGAATCGGGCGTACTGATCTCCGGCAAGAATGCTGCGATTAAATTCTCCCCGCTGGCAAACATGAAAGTCGCCAAGATAACCAACACGACTGCCAAGCCGATATCGCCCGGTCCAACGGTGCTGAGCAATGCGGTGAAGAGTACGCAGCCCCATGTGGTAACCATCAGAAATCGTTTCTTTGCACCGGAATAATCGGCGATGGCGCCTACTACCGGCGCACTGAATAAAACCAGGATGTTGGCGGCCGCAATCGTCAAGGTCCAAAGCAGCGTGGCATGCCCATTGCCTTTCTCTGCGGCGACGACGCCGACGAAATAAGCATTGAAAATCGCGGTTAAAATGACGGTGGTATAACCGGAATTGGCAAAATCGTACATGCACCACGCGAAACGCTCACGGCGCGTGGCTGGATCGGGATATTTTAGGTTGGGTGTCATGAACTGCAACAATTAAACCGCTCTATTTTCCCGTCATGCTCTCGGGAATGACCCACGCATCGAATTGTTCCGCGGTGACATAACCCGTTGCCGTCGCGGCTTCTTTTAGCGTGATGTTTTCGCGATGGGCTTT
>CAADGS010000045.1 GCA_900696615.1 uncultured beta proteobacterium | reverse complement strand
TTGGCTCCCCGACCAGGGCTCGAACCTGGGACCTGCGGATTAACAGTCCGTCGCTCTACCGACTGAGCTATCAGGGAATTGGTGAGGGGTGCATGTTAACGTTTTGAGGCTTTTTGGTCAACTGGCAATTCATTTCTTGCAGAGGTCAAATAAAACCCGGTGATTCAAGTTAACCACAAAATAGTTTGATACTTACGAGTGGGGTAATTTTTGTTGGTCTTTCCTCCAGACACAGCTTATAATTTATCCATAATCATTAATACAATCCATAAGGGTTGTCAGTAGTCGAGGTTTATTGCTGAAAACTCTTTCTCTTTTAGAATGAACCCGAACCTGAATCAACTGCAACCTTATCCTTTCCAGAAACTTCGCCAACTGCTCTCAAATGTTAATCGCAATGACGCATTGAATCCCATCGACTTGCAGATTGGTGAGCCGAAGCACGCAACGCCTGATTTTATCTGTCAGGCAATGATTGATCATTTGAATGGCTTATCCGTGTATCCGACAACACTGGGCACATCCGCTTTGCGTAATAGCATTGCAACTTGGATACAGCGGCGCTTCCAGGTGACGGGGATTGATCCTGACACTGAAATTATTCCGGTAAATGGCAGCCGTGAGGCGCTTTTTTCCTTTGCTCAGGCTGTGATCGATGCCAGCTCGGATTATCCGGTAGTGGTTTGCCCCAATCCTTTTTACCAGATCTATGAAGGTGCGACGTTGCTGGCCGGTGCTACCCCGCAATTTATTAACACACAGCCAGAGAATCAATTTAAGCTGAATTTCTCGCAATTGGATCATGCTATGTGGTCATGTACGCAATTGGTTTATGTATGCTCACCGAATAATCCGACTGGGCGTGTCATGAGTTTGGAGGAATGGCGCGAGTTGTTTGCACTATCGGATCGTTACGGCTTTGTAATTGCATCGGACGAATGCTATTCAGAAATTTATTTCGACGAACGGAATCCCCCACTTGGGGCGCTAGATGCAGCGCAGCAATTGGGCCGCGAAAGATTTACGCGCCTAGTGGTGTTTAATAGTTTGTCGAAGCGCTCGAACGTTCCCGGTTTGCGTTCGGGCTTTGTGGCGGGTGATGCCAAATTATTGGAAAAATTTTTACTTTACCGTACTTATCACGGTTCGGCGATGAATCCAACCGTTCAAGCCGCCAGTACCGTGGCTTGGTGTGATGAAACGCACGTTGTGGAGAACAGACGTTTATATGTGCAAAAATTTTCAGATTCAATAAGGCAATTGTCAGAAGTCATGAATGTGCAAATGCCGGATGCCGGTTTTTATTTATGGATCAGAACGCCTATCAGTGATACCGAATTCACCAAGCGGCTATATCAAGATTATAATGTGACTGTGCTGCCGGGCAGTTTTCTTGCTCGTGATGCACGCGGAGTCAACCCGGGAGAAAATTTTGTCCGGATTGCGCTGGTTGCGTCACCACAGGAGTGTAGCGAAGCTATGAATCGAATCAAGGCCTTGGTAGCTCAGTTATGAGATGAGTTGAAGAGGTCGAATATAAATTATTAAGGATGATTATGAATGAATTGCAAACCATCATTGAAGCCGCTTTCGATCGGCGTGCCGAAATTACGCCGCGCAATGTCGATGCCAGCTTGAAAGAATCCGTTACGCAAGTTCTCGCTATGTTGGATAGCGGCAAGCTACGTGTGGCGGAAAAAACTGCTGGAGAATGGGTAACGCATCAATGGATTAAGAAAGCGGTATTGTTGTCATTTCGCATCGAAGACAATAGTTTCATCAAGGGTGGATTTTCCAATTATTTTGATAAAGTACCGTCGAAATTTGCTGATTATAGTTCAAGGGATTTTCGAGATGGGGGGTTTCGTGTCGTGCCGCCCGCGGCTGTGCGCAAAGGATCGTTTATAGCCAGTAATGTGGTGTTGATGCCTTCGTATGTCAATATTGGCGCTTATGTAGATGAAGGCACAATGGTTGATACCTGGGCAACCGTAGGATCGTGTGCGCAAATCGGTAAAAATGTGCATTTATCGGGCGGTGTCGGTATCGGAGGCGTATTGGAGCCTGTGCAAGCCAATCCGACTATCATCGAAGATAATTGTTTCATTGGCGCTCGTTCTGAAATTGTAGAAGGTGTAATTGTCGGGGAAAATTCAGTGATTTCGATGGGTGTGTATATTGGTCAAAGTACCAAAATTTACAATCGTGAAACAGGAGAAGTCAGTTATGGGCGCATTCCTCCAGGATCGGTCGTCGTTTCGGGAAATCTACCGGCGGAAAATGGAAAATACAGTTTGTATTGCGCTGTAATTGTGAAGCAAGTAGATGCTAAAACCCGGTCGAAGACCGGTATTAATGAACTGCTGCGAGGTATCTGATCATCGCGAACTAAGCGGCGGTAAACAATACAAAATCCCCATTTGGGGATTTTGTATTTTGAATGCATAATTATTGATCAATTTTTGGCAATTTGATTATCGACATTTCTTACACCATCGACAATCCACGCATGCATGTTGACACGAGTCAGTTGATCGTCGTTTTTGACCGAGCCGTTGAGTGTAACATGACCATCCTTCACTTTAATTTCGATATGGGTTCCCTGCAAAGCAGGATCGGTTTGAACCGCGGCTGAGATGCGCGCATAAATACTCGAGTCGTCATAAACCGGCGCAGAGGGTGGAGGAGCCCAGGATTTGTGCGTTCTCTCCGCATAATTTTCACAGCCGTATAACGCGAATGCAACGATCAACAACAAAGCCGATATATTATTTCTAAAACTAATGTGCATAATATTCATTCCTGATTAAAGGGTTACTTAATAAATTGAGTTATCGTGCTATCTGGTATTGGATTAGATTTTTATCTGATTGGTTGATTAGCGCCGATTATTATTTTTATAAAACGATTGAAATCATAAACCCATTTGTTGCATAGATTCAAGCCGATGGCTCCAAAAATGATTAATCCGTCAACGTGCTGAATAATCGCTGGTTAAATTTCATAGCGGAGCTTTTGCTGCAATAAATGATAGACATGTGTTCCGGCGTCGTCCGATAAACAATCAAATTCGTGTATTACCTGTGTTTTGGTACTGCGCAGCCAGGTCAATTGGCGCTTTGCAAGCTGACGCGTGGCGGCGATTCCTTTATCGTGTAATTCTGCAATAGTGATTTCACCATTTAAATAAAGGCATGTCTGGCGGTAACCGACACATCGCATCGATGGAGATTGATCAGTCAGCGCAGGAAATCGTTGGCGAATTGACTTTACTTCATTAATCAGACCATTTTGTAACATTGCTTCAAAGCGATTAGCAATACGTACATGCAATTGACTGCGCTCCTTGGGAATGAGCGCGATATTGATCGTGCGGTAGGGAAAATCTGCTACTTTGGGATTTTTTAATAAATCTGACAGCGGTTGTTGTGCTAAATAGCAAATTTCCAAAGCGCGCTGTATACGTTGGCTATCGGTTGGTTTAATGCGTAACGCCGTTTCCGGGTCCAGTTCTTCAAGCCGTCGATGCATGGTTGGCCAGTCTGATTCCTTAGCCATCCGCTCAATTGACAGGCGCAGACTTGCATCAGCAGAAGGCAATTCCGACAAGCCTTCTTGCAAAGCGCGAAAATAAAGCATGGTACCGCCAACCAATAACGGTATCTTGCTGCGTTGCGCGATGGTTTTCATAATATTTAAAGCATCGACGCGAAATTGCGCGGCTGAGTACTGTTGATCCGGATTAATAATGTTAATGAGATGATGCGGTGTTTGCGATAATACTGTTTGATTGGGTTTTGCTGTGCCAACATCCATAAAACGATAAACTTGCGCTGAATCGACACTGATTATTTCAACTGGGAAATGTGTTGCAATTTCCAATGCAATTTGACTTTTGCCACTGGCAGTAGGACCCATCAAAAAAATAGCGGGTGGTAAGTTGTTGGCTGGATGCATTGTAAAATTGAATAATAATTTTTGCACGAAATAACTATTGGACAATGAATGAAACTCGGCTAAACTTTTGCGCATCCATTGAATTTTTTGTAGGAATAATCCATTGAAAATATTTGCAATCCTATTATTTCTGATCATATTGTACAGCTTAGGATCAGCGCTTTATTATATGTTTAAGGATCAAGGCCATTCGACTCGTATGGTCAGATCGTTAACCATCCGCATCGTATTATCACTTATTCTGTTTATTGTTATGATGATAGCATACCGGTTGGATATGCCGTCCAACTAAGCGTTACTGCTGCCAAAAATTACTGGCGCATGTTTTAGTCAGCGGCTGTGAAGGAAATATGCAAAGATGTCGCCATCATTGGCGGGGGTGCTGCTGGCATGATGTGCGCCATTGAAGCTGGTAAAAGATGTCGTAGCGTTCTAGTGATCGATCATGCGTTTAAGCTAGCTGAGAAAATCCGAATTTCCGGAGGAGGGCGCTGCAACTTCACCAATCGTCACACCACCGCAGAAAATTTTCTTTCCAATAATCCTCATTTCTGCCGTTCCGCGCTCGCGCGTTTTACTCCCCAAGATTTTATTGCGCTCATTGAGAAGCATGGTATTCGTTATCATGAGAAAAAATTCGGACAGTTATTCTGCAACGATAGTTCACAGCAAATTATCAATATGTTACAACGTGAATGTGCCGATGCAAAAGTGGATTGGCAGATGCCTTCACGGATAAAACAAGTCGAAAACAGTCCTGCTGTCGCTGAAGTGGCAAATGCGGCAGGGCGGCGTTTTATTCTGACGACAGAACGTAATATAGTCATTGCAGAATCGTTAGTGATTGCAACAGGCGGCTTATCGATACCGCAAATAGGCGCTTCAGCTTTTGGCTATCAGATCGCAAATCAATTCGGTATCCCAGTAACAACCTTACGACCCGGATTGGTTGGATTAACTTTTGCAACTGAGGATTTTCATGGTTTTAAAGGTATTCCAGGCGTATCGCTGGATGCAGAAGTCAGTTGCGGCGGCGCTACTTTCCGTGAAAATATTTTGTTCACACATCGCGGTTTAAGCGGCCCGGCTATACTGCAAATTTCTTCTTATTGGCAGCCGGGGGAAGCGCTGCACATTAATCTGTTGCCGCAACAGGATGCGCAGAAAATTTTATTTACATACAGGCAAAGTGGGATGGAATTGTCCACTGTGATGACGCGATACTTACCCAAACGGTTTGTGCAGGCTTGGTGCGGCGTAATATTTGCCCAGCTTGGTTTGGTTATAAAACCTGTCAATCAATATCGCGATGTCGAATTGCGCCAAATTGCAACCGCATTGCACGATTGGCAGATTACCCCAAGTGGGACTGTAGGCTATAAAAAGGCGGAAGTTACGCTTGGTGGCATTGATACGCGCGAATTGTCATCGAGAACAATGGAATCTAGGAGCGTGCCCGGACTATATTTTATTGGGGAAGTAGTAGATGTCACTGGTCAACTGGGTGGATTTAATTTTCAATGGGCTTGGTCATCGGGTTATGTGGCCGGTCAATTTGTTTAAAAATATCAATTACTACGCAGCGATTGTTTCTTCCTATAGCGGTTGATGATAGTATCAATGAAATTGCAGGGTTGTGAATAGTGAATACTCATGCCGGTCCATTATTATTGTTGCAATCTTATTTATACAAAGGGTTAATATGATTTGTCCAAAATGTGGAACAGAAAATACCGATCACGCCGAATTTTGTATTAATTGCCAAGAGAGCTTGCCTCAACAAACTCGGGTGCATGCTGAGAGCGGTGAGCAAAAAAACGCTGAACAAAATACTTTTCATGATAATTCTCCGACTCAAGTTTTTTCAGCAGATGATAATAAATCAACTTTCGAATCGACGAACGAGAAGCCACCGGTTTCTCCCGGGCTTAATATTGCAATCATTGTGGGGACTATTCTGTTTCCTATTGTTGGGATAGCGATGGGGTACACTTATTATCGAAGAGATAACCCTGACGCAAAGAAAACAGGGAAAAATTGGTTGATCCTTGGGTGCGTTATGTTTTTGGTGAATATTCTATTGGTCAATTTGATGAAATAGAAAGGATCATAGAAAAGAACTACCGCACTGAAAAAATGCATGGCTAATTGGTAATGCCGCGTGAATTATGATGATCATCTTGAATCTGCTTTTAACTTTTTCATGAAAATTTTAATGATTTTCAGCGAATAGATTAAAGAATACCGTAACCACATTGCCTATTTTTGTGGCTGTTTTGATTCCGTAATATTTCCTCTTCTCGCATCCATTTACCTGTTATATGCCCTTACTTCCTTATTGGCGTTTATCCGGCTTTTATTTTTTCTATTTTGCTTTTATTGGCGCTTTTGCTCCTTATTGGAGCTTATATTTGCAATCGCTATCTTTCAATGCATTGCAAATAGGTGTTCTGATGTCATTGCTGCTCGTTGCGCGTATTTTTTCTCCTGCCGTGTGGGGGTGGTTGGCAGATCACACTGGTAAACGCATTCGGGTTGTACAAATAGCTGCGGTATGTGGATGTGTGAGTTTTTGCGGTTTTTTTTGGGGTGAGTCATTTACGTGGATTTTTTGCATCATGTTGTTAATGAGCTTCTTTTGGAGTGCGTCGCTGCCTTTGATGGAAGCCATTACGCTTTCTCATTTAGGAGATTACACAGATCGATATGGTCGCATTCGTTCTTGGGGATCGGTTGGGTTTGTCGTGGCAGTTATTGGCATTGGCTACTTGTTGGAGAATGTCGAGATTTATTGGCTGCTTTGGATAGTGTTGGGACTTAAATTAGGTATCGTATTTTTTTCTTATCAGATTCCTGATAAAGAAATAATCACTTATACCAGTGGCTTACAATCGATGAAGCAGATTTATCGTAGACCGGAGGTCGTAGCTTTTCTAATTTCCAGTCTGCTCATGTTGTTTGCGCATGGCGCTTACTATACGTTTTTTTCAATTTATCTGGTCGATAACGGTTACGACAAAGGGTTTGTCGGTTGGCTATGGGCGATAGGGGTAATTTGTGAAATTGGTATTTTCTTCGTTATGCCGTGGCTAATGCGGCATTTTAGTGTGAAAAAAATTCTGATTTTTAGTTTTGCATGCGCGATTGTTCGATTTCTGGTTATCGGTCAATATGTTGCGTGGCCTATCATGCTGATACTTGCGCAAGTATTGCACGCAGCGACTTATGGCGCGCATCACGTGGCAGCGATGCTGGCAGTTCATCATTTTTTTCAAGGTCGACATCAGACACGCGGTCAAGCGATCTATACCAGTGTCGCGTATGGACTGGGTGGAGCATGGGGAGCGGTATTTAGCGGTTATACATGGGATTGGCTGGGTGCAGACATCACATTTTTTATCAGTGCTGCGGTGGCATTGCTGGGTTTGGTTTTGATCGTTTTTAAAATGAAATCATTCAGTAAATAATGCAATTACTTTACTTGGTTTGTTGAATCAATAAACTTTATGGGATAATTCGACATTTTTTCAAAAAATGAATCTGCATAATGCAAACGTTATACGATAAGCTGTGGAGTCAACATGTGGTGCATGCTGAGTCGGACGATTCTGACAGCATGACTTTAATTTACATTGACCGCCACTTAGTGCATGAAGTGACGAGTCCGCAAGCATTCGAGAGTTTAAAACTGGCTGGGCGGAAGCCCTGGCGGCTGAATTCTATCCTTGCTGTCGCGGATCATAATGTGCCGACTACGGATCGCAGCCACGGCATCCACGATCCTATATCGCGTTTGCAAGTCGATACGCTTGATCAGAATTGCGATGAGCTGGGAATTACCGAATTCAAGATGAATGATGTGCGTCAAGGTATCGTGCATGTCATCGGTCCCGAGCAAGGCGCGACACTGCCTGGTATGACGGTTGTCTGTGGCGATTCGCACACCAGCACACATGGTGCATTCGGTTGTCTGGCATTTGGCATCGGCACTTCCGAGGTCGAACACGTTCTCGCAACGCAGTGCCTGTTAATGAAGAAATCCAAAACCATGCAAATTTCCGTAGAAGGAGATTTGGGCTGGGGAATTACTGCAAAAGATATCGCTTTGGCAATAATTGGAGAGATTGGTACTGCAGGCGGGACAGGTTATGCCATTGAATTTTCGGGAAGCGCTATTCGGGCATTATCGATGGAAGGGCGTATGACATTGTGCAACATGGCGATAGAAGCTGGCGCACGTGCGGGTATGGTTGCGGTGGACGATATTACGATTAATTACATCAAAGGGCGGCCTTTTGCACCGCAAGGTGAATTATGGGACAAGGCTGTGGTTTATTGGCGCACACTGCATAGTGATGCCGATGCCATTTTTGACCGGACTGTCACACTTGACGCTGAACAAATCAAACCTCAAGTGACCTGGGGGACATCCCCTGAAATGGTCACGGCGATCGACGGTACCGTACCTGATCCTTCACATATTGCCGATGAAGGGAAGCGCCATGATATAGAGCAGGCTCTGAATTACATGGGCTTGCGTCCCAATACGCCGATTCGGCAAATCATGCTCGACAAGATATTTATTGGTTCTTGTACAAATTCGCGTATTGAAGATTTACGTGCAGCGGCACAGATTGTGAATGGCAAGCATATAGCTGCAAATATCAAGCAAGCATTGGTTGTTCCTGGTTCCGGTTTGGTTAAGAAACAAGCCGAGCAAGAAGGATTGGATCAAATTTTTCTCTCGGCTGGATTTGAGTGGCGTGAACCCGGTTGCTCTATGTGTCTTGCCATGAATGATGACCGCTTGGCTGCCGGTGAGCGTTGTGCCTCGACTTCAAATCGGAATTTTGAAGGCAGGCAAGGACCGGGAGGCAGAACGCATCTAGTCAGTCCGGCGATGGCAGCGGCAGCCGCAATTGCCGGACATTTTGTCGATGTGCGTGAGATGAACCAATAACGATCATCCAGTAACGAGATTGTCCTTATAAAGTAACATTACAATTTTAAATGAATAAATTTCATACTTTTACAGGCTTGGTGGCGCCATTGGACCGCGCCAACGTCGATACCGACGCCATCATTCCGAAACAATTTCTTAAATCCATTAAACGCTCCGGCTTTGGGCAGAATTTATTCGATGAATGGCGCTATTTGGACCATGGGGAGCCTGGTATGGATCCATCAAAACGTGAGCTGAATCCAGAGTTTGTGTTGAATAAACCACGGTATCAAGGCGCCGAAATACTTCTGGCTCGCGCTAATTTCGGTTGTGGGTCGAGCCGTGAACACGCTCCCTGGTCGTTGCAGGATTATGGTTTCCGGGTGATTATTGCTCCGAGCTTTGCAGATATATTTTTTAATAATTGTTTCAAAATTGGTTTACTACCTATTATTCTCGATACCGGAACAGTAGATTATTTGTTCGATGCGGTTAAAACGATCGATGATTATCAGCTTACGGTAGATCTGCAAAATCAGGCTGTGATTACACCAAAAAATAAGGTGTTTAATTTTGATGTCGATGCTTTTCGTAAGCACTGCCTGCTAAATGGTTTGGATGAAATTGGATTGACTCTGCAGCACGCCGAGAAAATCAAGCAATTTGAACAAAAGCGGCGTAATGAGCAGCCGTGGTTATTTGCATGAGCACCTCAGATAGAGTGAAATTATGATAAAAGTTGCTATTTTGCCAGGGGACGGCATTGGACCGGAAATTATTGCGCAAGCCATTCGTGTAATGGAAGTTTTGAAAGCAGATGGTTTGAAAATAGAATGGGAATTTGGATTGATTGGAGGATGTGCGGTCGACGCGAATGGCGAACCGTATCCCGAAGCGACGCATCGGCTTGCAAGTCATGCTGATGCTATATTACTGGGTGCTGTAGGCGGTCCGCAATATGATAGCTTGCCCCGCCAGTCACGACCGGAAAGCGGTTTGCTCGCCATCCGGAAAGAACTTAATTTGTTTGCTAATTTGCGTCCAGCTATTCTTTATCCGGAATTGGCAAATGCTTCCAGTTTAAAATATGAGGTGGTGGCCGGTCTCGATATTTTGATTGTACGCGAATTGACTGGTGATATTTATTTCGGAAAACCGCGCGGAATTCAACTTCGTGACGGGCAGCGCGTTGGATTTAACACGATGATTTACAGTGAAGCAGAAATACGGCGTATTGCGCACGTGGCTTTTCAAGCGGCGGGTAAACGGCAAGGAAAATTGTGTTCCATCGATAAAATGAATGTACTGGAATGCACGCAATTATGGCGCGATGTCGTTACTGAAGTTGCAAACGAATACCCTCAGGTGACACTTTCACACATGCTGGTCGATAATGCCGCCATGCAGCTGGTTCGTAATCCCAAACAATTTGATGTCATTGTGACTGGAAATATGTTTGGCGATATTTTGTCCGATGAAGCTTCGATGTTAACCGGATCCATTGGAATGCTGCCGTCCGCTTCTCTAGATAGCAATAATAAAGGTTTATATGAACCCATTCATGGATCAGCGCCGGATATTGCAGGCAAGGACCTGGCCAATCCGCTTGCGACCATTCTTTCTGTTGCAATGATGCTGCGCTATACCTTTAACCAGGAACAAGCAGCGCAGCGGATTGAGAATGCCATTAAAAAAGTCTTAGCACAAGGCTATCGTACTCAAGATATTGCCGAACCGGGTATACAAGCAATCGGTACAAAAGCGATGGGGGATGCCGTATTGGCGTGTATGCGATAGCTCTCAAACGTAGATTGAAAGATAGGGTGGAATTGTTGTGTAAATCATTTGTTATGGACTTGTAAAGTAAGTTAATATTTACGCAAGTGTTTTTCAGATTAACGGGTAGTCAATTTTTGGAAAAGAGATAAGTAATGAAACAAGTTGGTTTTGTAGGTTGGCGTGGTATGGTCGGTTCCGTATTGATGCAGAGAATGCGGGAAGAAAAAGACTTTTCCTTAATTGATCCCGTTTTCTTCACAACATCTCAACAAGGGGGTACCGGTCCCGAGATTGGCAAAAATATTCCTCCGCTTAAAGATGCTTATGACATCGATCAACTCCGATCAATGGATATTGTCATTTCCTGTCAAGGGGGTGATTATACTAATCAAGTCTTCAAGCAGTTGCGCGAAGCCGGTTGGAAAGGGTATTGGATAGACGCTGCATCTGCATTACGGATGGAGAAAGATGCGGTTATCATTCTCGATCCAGTGAATAAGCCTGTAATCGAACAAGCATTGCATGATGGCGTAAAAAATTATATTGGTGGCAATTGCACGGTAAGTTTAATGTTAATGGCAGTTGGCGGGCTATTTGAGAAAGGTATGGTGGATTGGATGAGTGCGATGACTTATCAAGCTGCTTCGGGGGCCGGTGCAAAAAATATGCGTGAATTGCTACAACAAATGGGCGAAGCGCATCGCGTTGCCAAAGACTTATTAAATAATCCTGATTCGAATATCCTCGATATCGATCGCGAAGTTGCAGGCACTTTACGCGATAAAAATTTCCCGACGGAAAATTTTGGTGTGCCATTAGCGGGTAGCTTGATTCCGTGGATTGATAAAGAAGTTGCGCACGGTCAAAGTCGTGAAGAGTGGAAAGGTCAAGCTGAAACGAACAAAATTCTTGGCAGGTCCGATCGTCAGATACCTGTTGACGGAATTTGTGTGCGTATTGGTGCAATGCGATGCCATAGTCAGGCATTGACGATTAAGTTGAAGCAAGATATACCCTTGGATGAAATAGAAGAGATTATTGCTAACTCAAACGATTGGGTTGAAGTCGTTCCGAATGAACGAGAGGCGACAACATCTAAATTAACACCGGCTGCCGTGACCGGATCTCTGTCTATTCCGGTAGGCCGCCTACGTAAATTGGCGATGGGCGGGGAGTATCTTTCCGTATTTACAGTTGGTGATCAATTGTTATGGGGGGCTGCGGAGCCATTGCGCAGGATGTTGCGCATACTGGTTGAACATTAATTCAATTTCAAATTAATTAATTTTTTGGGTGAAGAAAGAATTCATAAAAATATTTAACTTACAATTCAAGGCATAATCTCATTTTTGTGATTACGTTACATGCTAGCCTGCCGGTATTTATTTTCATAAAACTAAAGAGGGTATCCCAGTGTATAAAACTGCTTTTAGAGTAAGCTTGTTTGTAATCATCCTAATGTTACCGTATACCTTAACTCATGCAGCAGGGCTCGGTAAATTGATAGTAAATTCTGCATTGGGGCAACCGCTTAGTGCGGAAATCGACGTTGTTGCAAACAATCGCGAAGAAATTCCATCCTTAAAAGCAACGATTGCAACTCGAGAGGCATTTACCCAAGCCGGCATTAATTATGAGCCTCATTTCTCGACTATCAAGGTTTCAATCGAATTGAGATCAAACGGCGATCCCTATGTCAAACTTACTTCACCCCAGGCTATTAATGATCCTTTTTTAAATCTATTGGTTGAATTGAATTGGGCTTCAGGGCGTATATTGCGTGAGTATGCCCTTTTACTTGATCCCGCGGAAGGTGGTGCGCAGGATATTGCTGCACCCAGTGTCAATCCAGTTGCACCCGTTGCAGTTGCCAGCAGCGATACTGATGAGAACTCGTCGCGTAGCCTCAATCGTCAAGATAGAAATTCAACCAGACAAACAAACCGTTCAAATCAGTCTAATGAGACATACGGTCCGGTAATTCGCGGGGACACACTATCATCGATTGCTCGCCAGGTATTACCTGCCGGTGTCGACCTCAATCAAATGCTGGTTGCATTGTATCGTGCCAACCGTGATGCGTTCATTGCGAATAACATGAATTTACTCAGAGTCGGTGCGGTTTTAAAAATACCTGAAAAAAACGAAGTTACAGCAATTGATACTACTACGGCTCGGAATGAAATCAGAGTGCAGGTACGGGATTGGCATAATTATCAAAGTAAAATGGCGGCAATTCGAAGCGAATCGCCGTCTGCAGGTATTAGTCAATCGGATCAAGGAAAAATAACTGCTCGGTTAGAAAAAAAATCTGTAGCCGCCGATGAACCTGCAAGAGAGGTATTGCGGTTATCGAGCGCGCAGTTATCGGATAAATCCGGTAACGAGTCAGAGTCTGCTTTGTTGGATCGGCTGCGTTCAATGGAAGAAGATGCTATCGCTCGAAATCTTGCTTTGAAGGAAGCAAATGAACGTGTTGCCATGCTTGAGAAGAGCATTGAGAATTTGAAGCGGCTGCTTGAGTTAAAAGATTCCGTTCTAGCCCAGGCGCAAGTCAAAGCAGAAGGCAATGAAGTCACCCCACAAATTCTTCCGATAGATGCAATTAATTCAGATTCTGAAATTGAGGCAGGTCAGGAAATTTCATCACATGAGCAACAAGCGGCGGAAACTCAAATTCCTGCACAACCAGCACCTGCCGTAACGCCTGTGTTGTCGCAAGAAACCGAAGAAAAGTCGTTAATTGATTCGGTATTTGACTATATCGAATATATTGGCGCTGTATTGATTGTAGGGTTACTGGTTATTTTATTGATTATTAAGCGGCGCCGCAGTCAAGCGGCAGAAGAGGAAGCATTGGACGAAAGAAGTGCTGATTTTTCTTCAGAAATGCAATCTCGGCTAGCCACTGTTGCTGCTGCTGCACATTCGACTTCTGAGGATGACAACAATTACGCATTCCCGGAGCACGGCAAAAATGAGGCAGCGTATGGAAATATCAGTTCATATTCTGAGACTAAAGACTATGATGATGAGTTTGATAAAGATGCAGCAGCTTATGAAGAAGCTGAAGAGCAAGCTGACAGATTTACATCAACCCGTGCACACGTTTCCGATTCTATGCAGGTACATGAAGCACCGGTTGAACATTCTCAGGAAAGTAATCCAGCAATAATTCTGGGTTTTTCCGAAACGAATGATCAATCCGTTGAATCCAATGACGCTGATACTGCAGAGATTGCTAAAAATGAAATCGATTTCGATTTAACAGATACAACTCCCGAGATAGATCAAGATGTTGCCGGAGATGAAACACTAGCTGCTGAATTGAATGACGAAGAGAAAATAGAACTGTCCGATAATCAGGTAGATCTGCATAAAAGCAACACCCATTCTGATTTTGAAATCAAGATGGATCTTGATGATTCAAGAGATTCATCTGGCGACACGCCAATTTTGCGCAATGAAATGGCTCAAGAAGATAATGCGCTTGATTATGAATCCACTCATTCGGATATCGACTTAACTGATGATGAATCGGCAAACGAGGTCGATTTGCCCGTAATAGATTTTGATTCTAAGTCGGTTGATAATGACTCAAATGTTGCTAAATTTGAGGAACATACTCCGATTGATTTTGAACGGGAACAGGAATTCTCGGAAAGTACGAAAAAATCGCTTGTACCGGAGCTTGGATTGGCAGACATCGATTTGAATATCGAAGACTCAGATTTGGCGCATAAAAATGATGACATATCCGAATTAGAAGAGAAAAGCGAGCAATGGCAGGAAGTTGAAACTAAATTAGACTTAGCCAAGGCTTATCAGGAAATGGACGACAAAGAAGGCGCCAAGGAAATGCTTGAGGAGGTTATTCGCGATGGCGATGCAAAGCAAAAACGAGTGGCCCGGAAGCTATTGAAAAATCTATAATGTTTCTGTTTTTGACATCAAAATTAAGTTTGAAAATTGCCCAAAATAGTAGTTATTCGTGCGTATAGCGCTTATCTTAGAGTATGATGGCAGCCGCTACTGCGGCTGGCAAAGTCAACCTCAAGCGTGTTCAATTCAAGATGCCCTTGAGGTAGCGCTATCTGCAATAGCAAAAGAAAAAATTCGGATAGTTACTGCTGGACGGACAGATACTGGGGTTCATGCGTTGTATCAAGTGGTGCACTTCGATACCTCGGCACGACGCCCTGCTACTGCATGGGTACGAGGTGTCAATGCTTTGCTACCGAATGATATTGCTATTTTGTGGGCAGCTGAAGTTTCAGTAGAGTTTCATGCAAGATATCGTGCAGTGGAGCGATGTTATCAGTATGTATTATTAAATAAATCAACAAGACCTGGTATTCATCATAATAAAGTAGGATGGTATCATTTGCCGCTTGCGCTAGAAAAAATGCAATTGGCCGGGGAAATTCTAATCGGAGAACATGATTTTTCCGCATTCCGGGCAGCGGAATGTCAAGCAAGATCACCGATACGAACGATTACTCATCTTCATATTTTCCGCCGAGATAACCTTATTGTATTTGAGTTAAGTGCAAACGGATTTTTACAGCATATGGTGAGAAACATTATTGGCTGTCTAATTTATATCGGTAAAGGCAAATATCCCCCAGAATGGATGTACGAGTTACTGATTAGTTGCAATCGTAGTTATGCTGCACCAACTTTTTCTGCAGCTGGTTTGTATTTAACTAATATTAAATACGATTCTAGGTGGTGCATTCCTGAATTTTATGAAGTGAGTGGTGTTTCGACTGATCCAACGTATCAAAAAAACATTTCCAGTGCCTCGCTTGATTACTTGGATAAGCAATCAATGGCATGACTCAAGTAGATAATTTATTACATCTCTGCACTAAGTCGTTGTTTCTAGGGTAATTGAAAATTATGTCAGTGCGCGTAAAAGTATGCGGTATCACCCGCTATCAGGATGCAATGGCAGCGGTCCGATCGGGAGTCGACGCAATTGGCTTTGTTTTTTGGCCACAGAGCACTCGCTATATCGACCCAGATTCCGCTTATCTAATTGCTTCAA
>CAADGS010000044.1 GCA_900696615.1 uncultured beta proteobacterium | reverse complement strand
TTTTTTTTCAAGCCTGGCGCGGAAATTGAGAGCCTCATCAAGGCTTAAATAACCTACTGTATGGTTGTCTATGTCAATACGGATGGCGTTGTTGTTATAAGGGTGATCGTTATCGGGTATCAAATAGGCTTGTAAAATATGTTCTTTGGGAATTGAATTCACATCGGAGAATACGGTATTTTTTTGTAGCAGTTGCTGAATAGCGCCCTGAAACGATTTGCTTGTCACTTTAAATGTAAATTGGCCCGATTCTTGCCAAGTATAATAGTTTTTACTTGAAGCAATGCCTTGTTGCAAATTGTAATCCGCCTGTAGCGTGGTATCTGAGGTGCCAATTTTATTTCTGTTAACAAATAAAATGACTGCGGAAACGAGTGCTATGGGAAGAATTTGCGATTTGTCTACACCTGCGCCGACAATCAATCCTAAAAATAACGAAAGGACTAGGATCGAAAAGATGTTCATATCAATTTGCGCCTGTGAGCGTTGCAGAATCATTGTTGCAGTGCATTGTCAATGGCCGTTGCCGCAATGGGGCAAATGGCTTGGTGTATAGATTGAATTGTGCAATAAGTTTTCCGTCGCAGCCGATCAAGTGGTTGTGAAAATTCCATGATGGGTAGATCCCGGATAATTCAGCCAGTCGTATTTAAAAAGGATGGGTTTGTCCTCTTCTGCCGCGTTTTTTTAACCATTGGGAACTTAATGTCATAGATGAGACGGCAAGAATATTGAGTGCGACTGAAAGCGGACGATGCCATTAACGTTATGATCAATAAAATAAGAATACTCATGTTGTTCTCCTTTTCGGCAATAGCAATGGTCTTCTATACGAGATCATTTTACCGCACTTTGTTGAGAATCGATCCGGATTGCAGAGTTAGGCGTGTGAATTAATGTTATTTAGAAATCCGAATAATATTCACGCTTGATTCGTTCAACATATTGAACCAGGTTATCCTTGGATAAACAATATTCTTTTAGCGGTGATTCGATAGGGCAAGCAATAATATTGATCAGTAAACCAAATGCCGAAGCATCTAACGTAGTGGGCCGGTCATGCAAAAAATAAGGTTTTCCACTGAGGCTTGCAGCCAGTGCATCAATATCTTGCCTACCGAGCGCAAAAATTTCATCGGCTTGATGTCTGCCAATTCCATGGCCCAGGATTTGCTGTTGGATTTTTTTTCGGGTGTGGCTTGCAGCAAGATCCCGGATGATTGGCGGCAGTTTGCCAAAAATGGCTTGTTTATTAGTTTGCCAGTTTTCATCGGTATATTGCCAGCGGGAATACAACGCAACCCAAAATAAATGTTCTTCAAGCATACGTTGTATGGCAACCGAAGCGCCTAGCTGTATTTCGTTTAATTCTTGATCCAAATCGTGATAAGACGATTTAAGATATGCGACGATAAAACGCGAGTCAGCCAACTTCCGGTCATTATCTTCAATATACGGTAATTTACCCTTTGGCGCACGCAGCGGCAGCGCTGGTCTGATTTCATAATTAATGTTAGCCATGCGTAAATACGTTTCGACTTTACAGCAAAAAGGGCTTAAGTTGGGGATACCCCAGGTGCGTTCAAATTGATACAGCTTGAGCATGTTAGTTATCCTCGTTGTAGTTACATGTGGCTGGACGTGACAAGTATGTCGCAAAAAACTTTACCGCCAAGACTTGCTGATTGCAAGCTAATGTTTTACAGTATGCGTTGTTGAATCGCTACTTATTGGCAATGAGGTTTTGTATTTGATGGAAGAGAATTTGGATCAACCTGTTTTCGAACGTTCATGCTGTCCGATTGCCTGTGCGTTGGACCAGCTTGGTGATAAATGGACGTTATTGATTATTCGTGATTTATTGTTGGGAAAAAAACGCTATCAAGAGTTGATGACATCACCCGAGCGGATCGCCACGAATATCTTGGCGGATCGGTTGAGAAAGCTGGAAATGGCTGGAATTGTTGTGCAACAAGCTTATCAACAGAAACCGCTGCGTTATCAATATAATCTTACAAAAAAAGGTGAGGACCTAAGACCGGTACTGGAAGCTTTAGTTAAATGGGGGCAAAGTTATTATCCAGGTTCTATGGTTTTTAAGCCTTATAAATAAGGATCGCTACCGGATATTTAGGGGCGATTTTCAGATGTCGCAGCTGTTTCCGATTACGGGATTTAGAAGCAATCTACTACTGGCAATTCTGGTCAAGTGTTGTCTTTTTTAAGTGTATAGCAACGTCCGATGCCGGGTTTCATTTTATCTTCACACGACTATCATTTCTTGTACACTATGCCCCCAGAATTTCAGAGATATTAACGAAAAGGAAGAGAGTTCATGATTTTCTGGCGCGTCAAATCACTGGATGCCATTCTGGCAACAGCAAAAAAGAAGAGCTTGCACCGCTCGCTGGGTGCATGGCAGTTAACACTGCTGGGTGTCGGTGCGATTATTGGCACTGGTATTTTTGTATTGACTGCCGAGGCGGCGCAAAAGGCGGGTCCAGGCATGATGTTATCGTTTGTCATTGCCAGTCTTGTTTGTATTGTTGCAGCACTTTGTTATTCCGAGCTATCTTCAATGGTTCCCGTTTCGGGGTCTGCGTATACTTATTCCTACGCAGTCTTGGGAGAGTTCGTCGCATGGCTGGTAGGCTGGGCACTGATGCTCGAATATTCGGTAGCGGCGAGCGCAGTTGCTGTGGGTTGGTCTGGTTACTTTGTCGGATTGCTCGATAATTCTTTGGGAATCAAAATTCCTTTTGCATTGGCGAACGGGCCATTTGCCGGCGGCATTATCAATTTGCCGGCAATTTTTATTTGTATCTTCGTGGTTGGTCTTTTAGTGGTGGGCACACGAGAAAGTGCTGCATTTAACGCTGTTCTGGTTGCGATTAAAATTGCGGCGTTGACGCTTTTTATCGTGTTGACGTTGCCAGTTGCGAATATTGACAATTTTCAGCCTTTTTTGCCTTTGGGCGAAGCCGGTGTCATTGCAGCGGCGTCATCGATTTTTTTTGCTTATGTTGGATTTGATGCAGTATCGACTGCGGCTGAAGAAACCAAAGATCCACATCGTAATGTACCGATTGGATTAATTGCATCGTTAGGCATTTGCACGTTTTTTTATCTGCTGATCTCGGCGGGTGCGATTGGCTCAATTGGCGCACAACCGTTGCTGGATAGTACGGGTAAAAATTTGATTCCGGGTTCGCTGGCATTGGCAGAACAATGCCAGTCGCTGGCTGCCATTGGGCAGCAACCGCTGGTATGTTCCCGAGAAGCGCTGGCATTGGTTTTGCGTGAAATTGGCTGGGAAAAATTTGGTAACCTGCTGGGACTGACCGCTTTTCTTGCTTTGCCATCGGTGGTTTTGATGATGCTATACGGTCAAACCCGAATTTTTTTCGTGATGTCGCGCGACGGCCTGCTGCCTGAAATATTAAGCCGAATTCATGCGCGCTTTAAAACGCCGCATATCGTAACTTATGTAACGGGTGTTGGTGTAACTATAGCAGCGGCTTTTTTTCCTGTGGGTAAATTGGCGGACATATCCAACTCCGGCACATTATTCGCTTTCATGATCGTGGCGTTATCGGTGATGATTCTGCGAATCAAAGATAAGCATCGTGCCAGGCCATTCAGGACGCCAGCAATTTGGCTGATAGGGCCGCTTGCCGTAGTAGGTTGCATTACATTGTTTTTATTTCTGCCCAACGATGCCAAATTGGTATTTCCAATCTGGTCCGGAATAGGGTTGATTTTTTATTTTCTTTATGGTTACCGTAAAAGTCATGTTGCCAGAGGTATTGATACCCCATCTGGAGGAGAAGACATGATTGCGCCGATCCGGCCTCTTGCGGATTCCGCGCAGGACATTCCACCATCAAAAGATCGTAATTAGAATTTATCTTCGAAGGAAACAGTCTGTTTTAGCGGTCTCCTTGCGATGACGGAGTTTGCAGCAATGCGGGTAATATCACCAGTGTGCAAATGAGTGTGAAGGTTAGTCCTATTGTCAGCAGTACTCCCATACTGGCGGTACCTTGGTGCGATGACAGCATGAGGCTTGCAAAACTGACTGAAGTAGTCAGTGCACTATAAAAGATGGCACGGGCAGTGCTGGTGTGAATGAGAATTTCGCTGACCAATTTATTGTTCAGACTACGATGCACCATGTGTAAACTGCTGTCGATCCCAAGCCCCAGTAATAATGGCAATGCAATGATATTGGCAAAATTGAAAGGTGTATCGAGCAGCACGGTGAACGCCGCGGTAAACAGGCTGGATAATAAAAGCGGCAGTAACACCAGCAAGGTATATCGAATACTGCGTAAGAGTAATAGGAGAATGATCACGACACCGATCAGAGATAGCGAAAAAGCTTCAATGAATGCTTGTACCACTGCTTCGCCCGCTTCTAAACTGATTACCGGTTCGCCGATGGCCTGTGGCGCGATTGTTTGTACAGCCAGTACAAAGCGGCGCAGTGCATTATTGTCATTCAGATCTTCTACCGGATAAACCGCTAAACGGTATTCTCCTGCTTTGCTGTACCAGCGCTCACTCAGCGCAGCGGGAAGGTCTTTTTCTTCAAACGGACTGGCCTCTGTTGCGGTTCGCAAGCTGTGCAGGGCTAACGGTAACATGGCGAGCCAGTCCTGTTCTATGGCTTGAAGCAATTTGCTTTTTTCGTCCTTGCCCATTTGATCAAGCTGAGTAAATAGCGTATCAAGCGATGCCGTAAAAGCGCTCATGGTTTTTGTTACGGAATGGTCAGGGTGCTTGGCAGCAAATTGCTGAAGAGCTGTATTAAGCTCATCCAATGCTTTATGCTGCGTCGATAATGTATCGCTATTCGTTATAGCGGTATCCGAAATGGTGGAAATGGGACCAATCGTCAGCGCCATTTCCTTAATCAGTGAAAATTTTTCTTCCTGCTCCGAAGGTACAAAATCCCGAATGGTCACAACCTTGCTGACTTCAGGCAATTGTTTCAACTGTTGAGCCAGAAACTCCGCTTTTTGCAGATTATCGGCCAATACCGCAACATGCCAGGGTGAAAGATCGGGGTCGACCAGCAATTCGCGGAATGTTCGCACGGCTCCACCTTGTTGGTCCTGCATGTTTAGCAAATTATAGTCGAATCTCACCTGTGGCAATAACATCAGGGCTGCGAGAGTCGCTATTAAAGTAATGCTATAAGTAAGGCCGCGCCACTTTAAAGAAAACTCCAGTACTTTTCCTATTGAACTCTTGGTAATGGAATTGGTAGGAGGCTCTCGTTTCGGCAGATATCGTAGCAGTGCCGGCCCTATGGTAAACGTAACCAATAAACTGATGATCATACCGGTGCCGGAAATGATGCCAAGTTCCGCTACGCCACGATAATCGGTAGGAATGAATGCGTAAAAACCGATTGCATTGGTGACAGTACATGCGGTAAGGGCTGCGCCGGCATCGCCGCTCGAAGCGCGGATAGCTTCGGAAGACGATAAACCATTTTGTATCATTTCACGATACCGTAGCAAGAAGTGGATCGCAAAATCAACTCCCAGACCAATATACAACACCGCAAAAGCAATGGAGATCAAGTTCAAATGGCCAACAGCAGCGGTAGCAAATGCGGCTGTGAGAATAAGACCCATCAACAGGCAAGCCAATACATTGAGAATTAATCCTCCTGTACGCATAGCAAAGTAAAGAACGACTGCGACCAGGATAAACGTGATGAGGCCGGCATATTCCATGCCACGTAGTGAACTGTTGAGTTCGTCCTCAGCGAGCGCGACTTCACCGGTAATGCGTAGACGCACTGGACTTGTATCAGTGATACCCACACTTTCCGCGGCTTGATACAAAGCAGCGATGGATTGTTCGGCTGGGAAAAGCTGGGAATAGTCGAGCCTTGGTTTGACGATGATGAGTTCCTGGTAGGTATTTTTTTGTGCTTCACCGCTGAACATGGTCTGCCATGATAAGGCTTTCGGGGATCCATTAAGGCGCGCTGCTAGTGTCGAATTCAATCCGTCTAACACTGGCCGTAATTCAATGTTGCGGTTCTTGTTTAATTCATCGACCGCGCCGGTAAGCACATCGGCAAAAGCAGACAGAGTAGGATCCTGAGTAATACGTGTGATCAAAGGTTGAGCGGCTGCCAAGCTATCGGTGATACGTTCGAGTTCCGGAATACTCTGATACAGCAAGCCGTTTCGGGCAGTAAAATCATCGACTCTCGGTGAATAGACTTCAAAAAAATTGATGCTATCTTGTTTAAGTTGCCTGGCTAACTGCTCCGTAGCAGAGCGTACTTGTTCCGGTGTGGGTGCATTCAACACTATTAGCAGTGTTTCAATGTCTTGCGGAAATGTTTTGTTGTAATGCTTCAGATTGACACGAAACGGCAGCTCTTCGGAAAGCATGTCGGTCGTGTCGGTGTTCATCGCGAGGTTTTGCGCAATATAAATGCTGCTTACGATAGCAATCATTAATGCAATCGACAGTACCCAGAAAGCATAACGATGCGCAATGCTGGCCCATTGTGCAAAAGCGTGTTGGATGCGGCTGTTTGAAGTCTCCACGATTTTACCTTTTTACTGAAATCAATTTATTGTGCCCTGAAATTCTGATCGACTATTGGCGAGATTATTATTGAGTCATAAAGATATTCATAATTTTTCGGCTGGATCGCGGGCATTTTTTCTATTGTTATAGCGATGTTTGAGATACTCAATGATTGGCGGTGTGATCGATAAGATGATAATTGCCAGGATAATAAGCTTGAAATTTTGTTGCACCATCGGAAGCTGCCCGAAATAAAAGCCTGCATATACGAAAATACCAACCCACAGCACAGCACCGACAACGTTATAAGCTATAAACGTGCGGTAAGGCATGGTTCCGATACCTGCAACAAAAGGTGCAAAAGTACGAATGATAGGAATGAAGCGCGCGATAATAATCGTCTTGCCGCCATATTTGAGATAAAACGCATGTGTTTTATCGAGGTACTCGCGTTTGAAAAAACGAGATTCGCGCGAAGTGAAAACTTTGGGTCCCGTTCTCTTCCCTATCCAATAATTTACCGAGTCCCCCAAAATCCCCGCGATGCATAATCCGACAAATAGAACATGCGGACTAAGTTGCGAGTCTTTTAATGAAGCGAGCGATCCCGCAGCAAACAATAATGAATCGCCCGGTAAAAAAGGCATGACAACCAAGCCCGTTTCACAAAAGACAATCAAAAATAGGATGCCATAAATCCACAAGCCATATTCTGATGAAAGTTGTTGCAGATGGACGTCGATGTGCAATATAAAATCTA
>CAADGS010000043.1 GCA_900696615.1 uncultured beta proteobacterium | reverse complement strand
CGGAGATCTTGTGATGGCGCTCGACGCCAAAATGAATTTCGATGACAATGCATTGTTTCGGCACCCTGAAATTGTTGCGTTGCGCGATTTGGACGAGGAAGACCCCGTTGAGATCGAAGCATCGAAACATGAGTTATCGTATATTCCCCTTGACGGTAATATCGGCTGTTTGGTAAACGGTGCAGGATTGGCGATGGCAACGATGGATATTATCAAGTTATACGGCGGCAACCCAGCCAATTTCCTTGATGTAGGCGGTGGAGCAAGTGCGGAAAAAGTGACCGAAGCCTTTAAGCTTATGTTACGAAATCCTAAGTTGCAAGCAATTCTGGTCAATATTTTCGGCGGTATTATGAAATGCGATGTCATCGCACAAGGTGTAGTGGCTGCAGCGCGCGATGTTCAACTTTCGGTTCCGTTGGTGGTACGGTTGGAAGGCACTAATGTAGAGTTAGGCAAAAAGATTCTGACGGATTCCGGCTTGACGATCATTTCGGCAGACAATATGGCCGATGCCGCGCAAAAAGCTGTCAATGCGGCCAAAACGCAACCATCTTGAACCAGCTAGGCTGAATCATAAAGGAGTGTTTACATGTCCATCCTGATTAATCGCGACAGTCGCGTCATTACACAAGGAATTACCGGAAAAACCGGGCAGTTTCATACCCGTATGTGTCGTGAATATGCCAATGGTAAAGCTTGTTTTGTTGCGGGCGTGAATCCACGTAAACCCGGTGAGGATTTTGAAGGTATTCCCGTCTACGCAACGGTAAAGGAAGCTAAGCAACAAACCGGCGCTAACGTATCGGTCATTTATGTGCCGCCTGCTTTTGCCGCGGCTGCGATAGATGAAGCCGTGGAAGCCGAATTGGATTTGGTGATTTGCATCACAGAGGGCATTCCGGTCCGGGATATGATCCGTACTCGTTACAAAATGCAACATAAGAAAACCCGCTTGATTGGACCAAATTGCCCGGGAATTATCACGCCGGATGAGATCAAAATCGGTATTATGCCTGGTTATATTCATAGAAAAGGCCGAATCGGCGTAGTTTCACGTTCAGGTACCTTGACCTATGAAGCAGTGGCGCAATTGATGGAGCTTGGATTAGGGCAATCTACCTGCATCGGTATCGGTGGCGATCCGGTCAATGGCTTGAAACACCTCGATGTCATGCAAATGTTCAATGATGACGGTGAAACCGACGCAGTGTTGATGGTGGGCGAGATTGGGGGCAGCGACGAAGAAGATTGTGCGCGCTGGATCAAAGATCATATGACCAAACCGGTGGTCGGTTTTATTGCCGGTGTGACCGCGCCACCCGGCAAGCGCATGGGACATGCGGGAGCCATTATTTCCGGAGGCAAGGGAACCGCACAAGAGAAGCTGGAAGTTATGGAATCTTGCGGCATAAAGGTTACGCGCAATCCGGCCGAAATGGGTAAGCTGTTAAAATCGGTCTTGGTTTAGTTTCACAATTCAACTGAGTTTCTGAATTTGGATTTAACCTATAAACTCAATAACAGGGCTGGCTAACTAATGGTAATTTGTAATGTGTGTTGGGCAATTACTGAGTAAACGTCAATCCTATTGCGCCAGCAAGTCAGTGTTGCTGGAGAACTTTGTTTTGAGAAATCAGAATTGCAGCAATGCAACCGGAAATGAAGTAAGCAAGGTCGCAGCGGATAATTGAGAGAGGTTGCCGGCCTGCATCAGTGACACGCTTTCTCCTGTAAGGACATTGATACCTTGTTTACCCGTTATAAGATTAGGGATTCTTATCATCGTGGCATTTTCCCATGCGATTTCACCCAATGGCAATTCGTGCCGAAGTTCATCGGCCATTATGGGCATAAGCCGGTAGAATAAGCGCGGCGCGACGATTACCAATGTAACGTCATCTGTTTGGCGTGCAAATGCGCAAATATGTTCTTTGTACGGTCCTGTCACCGAAAGCGGCAAGTATGTTCCGTGCAGAAAAACATCCGGCCAGCGCCTGCGGCTTTGCAGAAGCTGCCATGTCAGGTACAACTTGGCACGGCCGTCAGTCATGTCAGTTAACAATAGTTTGACTTTTTGTGCCAATTCGTTTTTTGGAACACTGACATGCATCGCCAATTCCTTAAGTAACTGTTGGCATTGAGCATAATTAACGGGTTGACGGTTATCGGGATCAACAAGGCTAAAGTTCCATAATTCATTACCTTGATAGATATCGGGAACACCGGGTACGGTCAACTTAAGCAGGAGCTGCGAGAGCGAATTCAACATCCCGCAAAGCCCTATGGTTTGATGAAATATCTGGAAATCGGAGAGAAAGGCATTTTTCTCGGAAATATTAAGCAATTTTCTGATAAAAACTAGCAAACCCTCTTCGTAAGAAGCATTGGAATTGATCCAACTAGTATGCTGTTTTGCTTCACGAACTGCCTTCAGCATATAGTGCTCCAGGCGTTCACATAGGCTCTGATGCTTGGCCTCGGTTAGTTCTCCGAGTGGCCATACGCCAACTAAAGTTTGATAAATCAAGTATTCGTCATTGGCACTTGGGATTTCTTCATCGTTGATAAATAGCTTTTTGGATTTATTAAGTAGTTGCCAGCGAAGCACCCGCTTATGCCAGTGACTTGAAATTTCAGATAACACATTGATGCGTGCGCGCACATCTTCATTACGCTTACTATCGTGAGTGGAAGTGTTGAGCATGGCATGCGGCCAATATGCAAGCCGCTTAGCGTTTTCGGCATGGAAGGCGTTAATAGAGATGCCAAAGATGCGGGGATTTCCACCTACTTCGTTTAGGGAAATCAGGCGGTGATAGCGGTAAAATGCAGTATCTTCATAACCTTTGGCCATGACCGGACTGGAAAATTGCTGAAACTTCATGGCAAAAGTAGTGATAGCATTGGCATAAAGCGGGTCTTTGTCAGTCGCGGCATCGAGCAATAATACCGAACCGAGAAAATCGAAAATACTGATATCCATTATCTGGGTTAGCTTCTTGGCACGCGCTACTGCCCACTCAACATAGCGGCGGTCGAGTGCCGTCACTTGATTGCAGCGCACATAAGTACGGTAAACAGGAAGGCAGGCGATAACTTCCGCGAGAGCATGACGCAGATTATTGGTGGTGAAATCGCGCGTGTGCGGTCGCAATTCACAGATACGACTCAGTTGTCCTGCCAATACATTCAATTCGCTGGACATTGCATGTTTCATGATTTGGTGCTTGCTGTGATGGACGAGTTCTTCGAAATCCGGACGAGTATGGGTAAACGAACGGTAAGTTCGTTCCAGAGTGGTTCTGGCGCGAGAGTTTACAAACAATCCATTGACCAAATTGCAGAAATCATAGCCGGTGGTACCGTGAATAGCCCAGTCTTCACGTAACGATTCATGGCTTGCGAGAATTTTTTCAGCCACGATATAAACGGATTTCTCGCCATCCACCGGAGACGACCGCATCGCAACACGATCTTGCAGCCGTTGAAAATACTGGGGAGGATCGAATAACCCGTCGGGATGGTCGATACGCAAACCGTCTACTTTGCCTTCGGCAACCAACTCAAGTACTAACTGATGGGTTGTTTCAAAAACGTGGCAGTCTTCCATGCGCAATGCGGCCAAGTCATTGATATCGAAGAAGCGGCGATAATTGATTTCATCTGATGCGACATGCCAGTTGGCGATACGCCATGACTGGGCTTCAAGCAACTCGTGCAACAGATTAAAAGATTCGGGGGTACCAACGATGCCGTTATAATCGTTGAGGGTGTCGGTTAGCATTTGTTTGATCGGAATTGAAATTTCCATTAACGCGGCTAGGCGTTTTTTGAACAATTCCTGATCTCGGCGTCGTTCCAGGATTTTATCCGGCGAAGTGGCTTGCTGTGGCGGCAAATTATCAAAAGCAGTAACTAAACTTGTAAGTTCTTGCAAGTTAGGGTCATCGGGCCGCATCTGTGTTTCTAACAACGATAGGCGATGCCGAAGTAAGCGGGGATATTCGCGTGGAGCAATGGGCAGGCGGTGATGATGGTACCAAACATTAAAACTGTTACATTCACTGTCGAAGCGGAGTTTTAATTCACCGTCTTCTAGCGTGTTGCCATACGATTTTCCAAGAATGGGTAATAACACCTTGCCGCATAATTCTTTTTTGAGCGGGTGCCAATCAATGTCGAAAAAAGAGGCATAGGCCGAAGCGGGGCCATTTTCGAGCACATCCAGCCACCACTGATTGTCTGCACCCATTATCCCCATATGGTTGGGAACCAAATCCAGGATTTGCCCCATGTCGTGCGCATGCAGTGTCCTGCAGAAAACTTCAAATTCTTGTTGGGTTCCAATTTCCGGGTTCAGTGTATTGTGATCTACGATGTCATAACCGTGATTGCTGCCCGGACGCGCTTTGAGGTAGGGCGAGCAATACACATGACTGGCGCCCAGTTGGGCCAAATAGGGAACCAGTTGCGTTGCTTGTGCAAATGTGAAGTTACGATTGAGCTGTAAGCGGTAGGTGGCAAGCGGAATTTGCAAACGTCGGCTGCGCTTTGGTGAGACATGGATTCGGGGGCGCTCTTGCCGCATGGCGGCAGCTAATGCAAGCAATCTGCGATCGGTTGTGCAAGCTTCGAGGTACAACGGTAGTTTACGGCGCCAATTCGGATGTTGTGTGGTAGTGGAAGGAATGTTGATCTGCTCGCGTACTTCAAGTAAATCCTCCATTTGGACCATCAATACCTTAGCGGGACTGCGTGCTAAATAAGTATAGACTGCCAAAATAAATTCAGGCGTGGCAATTGGCAGTGAGACGGGATTGACCGTCACGCCTTGTGGCAACAATCCGGCCTGTTCCAGCAGCAACAGGAGATAGGCGCGCTCTTGCGCGCGAATAACAACCTGGCTGCGGCGCGCCTGATCGGAGCTGAATAATTGCAATTCCGTGCGTTGCACAATGTCACGTCCTTCCCAATAGCCGGACAGGGTGGGTAAGTCGTGCGTGGTGACTGCAGCAAGCGCTTGTGCAGGATAGTTTTGTGCTGCAATGAAGTTGCCGCTTGCTTCTTTCTCCAATACCAGTAAGCGGTACGAAAGAATATTTAATGGCGGTAAGGCGGTTTGTACTTTGGTGGGTACGGTTCCCAGATCCTCGCCGATGATCAAGCATCGATTACGCTGGCTTTCCAGCGCCAGGATACCGAGCAGGTCCTCAAACGGATAGCACACATAGGCGCCTTCCGTGGGCGGCAAGCCAGCAGGTACCCAGTATTGACGCATCAATCCCATAACGTGATCGAGGCGTAATGCGCCTGCATAGCGCATGGTGTGCCGCAGCGTCGCAATATAAGGAGCATAGGCCGCTTCGCGCAAACGTTCAGGCACAAATGGGGGTAATCCCCAATCCTGACCTAGCTGATTGCTTAGTTCAGGTGGCGCGCCTATTCCCACCCCAATGGCATATAGCGCTTGATTAGCCCAGGCATCCGCACCGCCACCATCCACGGAAACTGCGAGATCCAAATAGAGACCCACGCCCAGCCCCAATTCCAGCGATCGCCACCCCGTTGCAGCCAGTTGTAACTCGGCTTGCCATTGCAAGTAGGTGAAAAATTCAATGCGGTCACGATACTGTAATTCAAATTCATGGACTTCGGCCGATTTCGGCTGACGGTAGGGTTCCGGCCATAGAGGCCAACCCCATATCGTAGGATCTTGTTTATGAAAGAATTCTTGTAATGCTTCGAATAAAACGTGATGATAAAGATGACTTCCCTCGTTAGCCTGGAAGGCGCGAAATGCCTTAGCGCGTTCGCTATCCAAAGCAATATGCTGTTCCCGGAAATGTTGGAATAGCATTTCCAGCATGGGTAACTTAAGTGCCGCAACACCGGTATAATCGACCATATCGGTGGTGCGCAATCCTTCCAAGCGCATCTGAAACTCGGGTGTTCTTAATATGGCGCGTGCTGCATCACATTCGTGAAAGTCGGTGATAGCTTCAACGTCGAGGTAAAAAATATTCAGAAATAATCGGCTTGAGGGACTATAAGGACTTGCATGATCCGGGTTATGGGGAAACAGGGCGTGGAGCGGATTAAGGCCGATGATATCGGCACCTTGTGCAGCCCATTGCTCCAATAATAGCTGTAAATCGGTGAAGTCACCCATTCCCCAATTTCGCTCCGACCGTACGGCATATAATTGCACAGATGGTCCCCAAACTCGACCGGCATCGACCACTGCTTCAGGCTGATAACATGTAGCGGGACAAACGATGAGTACTTGTTCCGCGCAGGGTTGATCTGCATGAAATAATGTCAGGCGGTGGTAACCTGTTATCAGGTCTTGCGGTAACGTCAGCCGCCAAGCGGTATAACTGACATGTTTAATTTCCTTGGTGTTGATTTTATGCAACGCTTTCGGGTGGAATTGATTTTGTAGCTGCTCACCCGTTTCAAGCTCCAGGCGCCACTTCCAGTCATCGTCGGCATTCAAATTTTTTATGACTACGCGAACCCAGGGCGCGTGCTGCCTGACAATCGTCACCGGTTCGAGTATGCGTTGCCAAGGTCGCAATTCGTGCTCCTCGATGGCTTCAATGATTTTTTCCGGTGAGGATACATCCAGTCCCATTGCAGTAAGTAACAAGCGCTGGGTTAGTGGGGTAGTCATGTGCTGCTGCTGCCAGTTATCGATGTATTCCGGCTCAATGCCTGCGAGCTTGCTTAGGTACGCGAGTAATTTCTCATTTTCAGATCGATTCATACTTTTCCTTTAGGTACCACGCTACAGCGAATGCTGGGAGAATGCCAGCGATCAAATGCTGATCAAGCTTTGCTTCGCTGCTAAAGAATATATCACCCACTGGTAAGCTGGTGAGGTTGGCCGGAGTTGTGCCTAAATTGGCGTAGACCGATAATTGCACGGTATCTCCTAGCTGCCAATCGGCTTGTAATGCATGTTCCGATAGAATCTCAAAGTGCCCATGACATGCATTAGATAAACGCGGCACAATCATACGTCGCCGAATCGCTAATAACTCACGATAGAGTTCCAACCATTCACGGTGTGGTGACTCTGTTCGGATTTGCCAATTTAGTTTTGCCATGGTGAAAGTAGACGATGCGCAAGGATCCGGAATGGCATTGCGCGCTGCCGGATCGCGAAAACGTTCAAAGCGGGCGAACTCCTTACGCCGCCCTGTCGTTACGGCTTGCGCAAGATCTCCGTGAAATCCGCAAAAGAAAGGAAATGGTTCGCGTGCGCTCCATTCTTCTCCCATGAATAGCATTGGCACGGACGGCGATAATAATAATAAGCTTACCGCGGCACGCAGTGCGGCCGGTTCGGTTAAGGTTATCAAGCGTTCGCCGAATGCGCGATTGCCAATTTGATCATGATTTTGCAAGAAATTGATGAACGCTGAAGGAGGTAACTGTGCACTCGGTTCACCGCGGGACTGGCCATTGCGGTAGTCAGAAATCTCACCTTGATAAGCAAAGCCTTCTGTCAGGCATCGCCCAAGCTGATAGATCGGCTGATTTGCATAATCAGCATAATAACCGTCGCGCTCCCCGGTCAATAGAGTGTGAAAGGCGTGATGCGCATCGTCATTCCATTGTGCGTTGTAGTAAACTATTTTTCCGTTATGTTCGCGAGTCAGATAACGAGCGGTATTGTGATCGTTTTCCAGAATCAGGTGAATATGGCGTTGCGCGCCGAGAGTCTCATGAACTGCTTGTGACAATTCTTCAAGAATATTGGGCTGACTGGTGTCATGTATTGCGTGCACAGCGTCCAGCCGCAGACCGTCGAAGTGATATTCCTCCAGCCAGTAGCATGCATTATGGATATAAAAATCGCGCACTGTCTGCGAAGCTGCGTTACTGAAGTTGATGGCTGCGCCCCAGGGTGTGTGATGCTGGTCGGTGAAGAATTGTGGCGCATAGCAATGCAGGTAATTACCTTCCGGACCGAAATGGTTGTAAACGACATCGAGCAGCACCATTAGGTTACGCTGGTGCGCGCTTTGTATTAGATGTTTGAGGTCTTGGGGTGTGCCGTAAATGCTGTCGGGTGCAAAGAGCAAGGTACCGTCATAGCCCCAATTACACTGACCGGGGAAATCGGCTATGGGCATGAGTTCAATCGCTGTCACTCCAAGATCGGCCAAATAATCGAGTTTTTGTTCAATGGCGGCAAAGGTTCCCTCGGGCGTGAAAGTGCCGACATGCAGTTCGTAGATCACCGCCTCTTCCCATGGACGTCCACGCCAATCGTGATCTAGCCAATCGAATGCCCCAGGGTCGATAATCTGACTGGCTGCATGCACATCGTCAGGGTTATAGCGCGATGCCGGGTCGGGTACAAACAATCCGCCGTCGATTTGATAGTGATAACGGCTACCTGCATGCGCCTGTTCACTGATCCACTCGTACCAGCCTGCTCCTTGCGCTTGCATGGATACAGGCGTTTCATCGTCAATTAGCAGCTTAATTTGGTACGCTGCCGGTGCCCATAAGCGGAAACGTACCTTACCTCCTTGGGTAAGCTCAGCGCCGAAGGGCATGCAATGTTGTCGTTTTACGCCCATTTCACTATAAATAATGGCCCAGATAACCTTCATATTTCCCTTTTGGCACGACCACAATTCCTGAGTCAGTAACGGTGTAGTGTGCAGCATCGGCTCGTCGATCGTGACCGATACAGCTGCCAACCTCGATCAAGTTATAGCGATCCACGATGGTACGATTAAGTCGCGTACCTCGGCGGATGATGGTGTAATCCATCACGATGCATTCATCGATTTCAACATCCTCTTCGATTAACACTTCTTGGCGAATAACCGAGTTGCGGATACGGGCACTTTTTATGTAGCTGCCGTCACCGATGATACTGTTCTCGATCTCTGCGTGGATGAATTTTGCCGAAGGTCCCTGATATTCACTGGAGGCAAATCGCCACTGGGGATTAAACACGTTGAATCTCGGCTCAAGCCCCAGCAAATCCTGATGAGCGGAGAAATAGGCGTCAATCGTGCCGACATCTCGCCAATAGTACGGCTCCTCATAATCACGTGTACCGGGTACACGATTGTCTGCGAAATTGTAGGCAAATACACGATGGTTCTGGCACAAACGCGGCAACAAGTGAAGGCCGAAATCTTTCTCACCACGACGTTTACCTTCCTCCAAGGCAGCGAGTAAGACATCGGTTGTGAATAGGTAATTACCCATTGAGGCGTAAGCATGTATCGAATCTCCTGGTATCGGTATTGGATCCCGCGGCTTTTCATGGAATTGGCGTATACGCCCATCTTCAGCACTCTCGATCACACCAAAGGCGCTGGCCTGTGCAAGCGCTACTGGCAAAGCTGCTACAGTTACATCGGCCTTATTTTCCAGATGAAACTGGACCATCTGCTGCACGTCCATACGATAGACGTGATCAGCACCGAATACTGCTACCAAATCGGGGGCATGCTGTCGAATTAGATTGAGGTTCTGATATACCGCATCTGCCGTACCCTGAAACCACTCAGGTCCCTCGCGCATCTGAGGAGGTACCACTGTGACGAACTGCTCGGGGAAAATGGGTGATAGCCCCCAGGAACGACGGATATGCTCGATCATCGACTGCGATTTGTACTGTACCAGCAAGTAGATCGCAAAAATATTCGAGTTGACTAAATTGGATAGCACAAGATCAACGATGCGGTAGCGTCCACCAAACGGAACCGAGGGCTTGGAACGTTCACAGGTCAGAGGATAAAGGCGTTTTCCCTCGCCACCAGCCATCACCATCGCAAGTATTTTCGGATTAGGCATGTACATCTCCTTCAGAAGCTAGTATTGCTTGCTCGAGCAAGTTGAGTAGGATCAGCATGGCGGACTCTTGCCAATCCGGTCGCTCAGCAACGGCTGTACTCAGCTCATCCAGTATTTTCTCCAGCAAAAACAGTTCTAGTAGTTTTTGTTCCTGGGTTGATTCGGCTGGGGAAGTGCTGCAGTCGCTAATTGCTGCTCGATATCCAATTAGAAATGCATTGGTGGCAGTGCGTTCCCACGAACGAGCATTGGATTCAATCAAGTCACGATGATCGGTACTTTCAGCAAAATGCCGGCGTAGCGCCAGGGACACAGCAACGCTAAGCGAATAGCATATTCCTGCCACATCTTTGAGCGGAGATTGTTTGGCACGCCGGATTTCCAGAGATTGATTAGGATCACCTTCGAAGTCAGTAATAATGAAATCGTTATGGGCCACTAATACCTGGTCAAGGTGATAATTCCCATGTAGGCGGCTTTTGTACAAAGGAAATTCATTCGGTTGCGAATGTGCAATGTGATCCAGCACGGGCAGACGCGTGCTGAGCAGGCGTGCACAAATAGCATGTAATGGCTCAGGCAAATGTGATAATTTTTGTTCCAGTGAATTGAAAATGCTAATCAGGTTTGCTTGGAGTCGTTCTACCTGTGTTGTTATTTCACTTGCCGATAGGATCTCAGGATCGAATGCAGGGTCCCCCGTGGTTTTAGCTAATGCATGATGCAAATCGGCAGTGCACCGCCCCAGCATTTCCATCTGAGATAAATATCCGGCATGTATTTGGGGTTCACAAGCATGATCAGGCTCAGTGATGCATAGCTTGAAGTAGCGGTCCAGATAATCTTGGGTATAGTCCCAGGCAGTACCCTGATTGGGAATATAGCGATGCAGTACCGCAATGGCGGTAATGGCATTAGGTGCTTGGTATTCCAAGCTTCCTGCAAAAGGTGCTACATGCTGGCATGGTGAAATTTCAGTCAAAAACCGTCCCATTTCCAGCTCAGGATTGATACCTTCCTGCACTCGCCGATAAACTTTGAGAATGAGGTGTTCCCCATAAACGATGGCAGTATTGCTCTGTCTTACTCCCGGGCGGTTTACTGTGATGTTTGGGGGTAGTTCTGGAAATGCCGCCGTGCTGGAAAACACCATTTCACCCGAAGCAAATGGCAGACGCATTTGTGCTTGGATGGCTTGCAGTAAAAAGTGGCAAAATGCATCTTCACCCAAGCCATCATAGAGTATACCTTCGTGTGCGTGTTGTCTGACTTTGGCGAGCATCCAAGGTGACAAGGTATGATATTGCTGTTCCGCCGCCTTTCCGAGCAATAGGCCCAGTGGTAAAAAATAGGTTTGTGCTTTACCGGTATCGAATTGAAGTTTGACCAGTAACGGCAACCATCCTTTGCCTTCAGTGGTTTTCCAGGTATCGCTTAAGTCTAGTTCTAGCTGAGTGATACGATGTTCTGTTCCTATATACCAGCGCTGCGCAGCAAGAAATGGTGGCAATATTTTCGTTTCAAGTTGCATGCGGGTCTTGTGGGTGAGCACATCACTTATCTGTCCGGCAGGCTTGGCCATTAATGCACTGAGTAATCCTTCCGGCAGAATCAGGATAGGCAACATCTCCCGAGGTAATTTGTCGACATGCCAAACCGGCGCTTCGGCATCAGTGGCTAACTGAAACCAGAAAAAGCTGTAGCTCGGTAAACTCAATAAGTAGGGCAATTCGCCGATTGCAGGGAACACGGTGCGGCCAAGCAATTCAACCGGAACACATCCTTTGTAAGCGGATAGATCCAATTCGACGGGTTGAGCGCTGTTTGCCAGATTGGCAACGCACAGGATGCGTTCATTTTGATATTCGCGTATGTAGGCGAGGATCTTACGGTTACCCGGATGTAAGAATTTGACGCTGCCGCGGCCAAAAGCTTGGTGTTTCTTGCGGGTGATGATCAAACGCCGCATCCAATTGAGCAGAGAACTCGCGTTACGGTTTTGTGCTTCCACATTGATGGCTTCGTAACCATAAATCGGGTCCATGATGGGCGGCAGGTACAAGCGCTGCGGATCGGCCTTGGAAAAACCTGCATTGCGATCGGGACTCCATTGCATCGGTGTGCGCACACCGTTACGGTCGCCGAGATAGATGTTGTCGCCCATGCCGATTTCGTCACCATAATAAATAATGGGAGAACCTGGCATCGACAGCAGCAAACTATTTAGCAACTCTATTTTGGCACGGCTGCCTTCCATCAATGGTGCCAGACGACGCCGGATGCCTAAATTAAGCCGGGCCTGCGGGTCAGAAGCATAAGTGTGGTACATGTAATCGCGCTCACGGTCGGTGACCATTTCTAAGGTCAATTCATCGTGATTGCGTAAGAATAAGGCCCATTGGCAATTTCCGGGAATTTCCGGGGTCTGCGCCAATATTTCGATGATAGGGTGGCGGTCTTCTTGGGCGACCGCCATAAAAATCCGTGGCATCAGTGGAAAATGGAAAGCCATATGACATTCGTCGCCATCACCAAAATACTCACGAACATCTTCCGGCCATTGATTAGCTTCCGCGAGAAAAATACGATTGTTGTGACATTGATCCAGACTGGCGCGTAAATGTTTAATGATGGCGTGGGTTTCAGGAAGGTTCTCGTTGCTGGTTCCATCCCGTTCACACAAATAGGGAATGGCGTCCAAGCGCATGCCATCCACGCCCATGTCAAACCAGAAACGCATCGCTCGCAGAATTGCTTTGACTACGTGTGGATTGGCAAAATTTAGATCCGGCTGGTGTGAAAAAAAACGGTGCCAATAATAAGCGTGCGCCGTTTCATCCCAGGCCCAGTTTGATTTCTCGGTATCGGTGAAAATAATGCGCGTATCTTCATAGCGTTTAATCGTATTGCTCCAAACATAATAATTGCGCTTGACAGAGCCAACCGGAGCTGTACGCGCTGCTTGGAACCAAGGGTGCTGATCGGAAGTATGGTTTATGACCAGTTCGGTAATTACTTTTAGATTGCGTTTGTGCGCTTCTTTCAAAAAGGTTCGGAAATCGGCCAGTGTGCCATATGTGCTGTGAATGTCCCGGTAGTTTGAAATATCATAACCGTCATCGCGTAATGGAGAAGGATAAAATGGTAATAGCCAGAGTGTGTTGATGCCGAGATCTTTTAAATAATCCAGTTTGGTGACTAGGCCTGGAAAGTCGCCGATGCCGTCACCATTGCTGTCGCTGTATGCACGTACATGCAATTGATAAATAATGGCGTCTTTATACCAAAGAGTATCCTCTGCGGTATTCATTAATTTCCTCTCTATCGGTTTTTTTATTACCAGGATAACTGATACAAGCGCAATGAAGTATTAAACAGATTAATTTCCCTCAATAATGGTTTTATCGGGTTTGTTTGATATGCATGAGCGTTACTTTGACGCTGCAAACGGCAAGAATCATCTCCCAGAATAACCGGCGCATTGTTTTATTAAATGCTAACTTTGGCCTGTTAAGTATTATTTTTTAACAATAAAAGTTAAATCTTGTGAACCTTCTGATTCGAAGGAAGATAATTTTCTGAATTTACTATACGTAAAGCTGCATAGTTAGTCAAAGTTCAGTGGAGTGGTTGTGATTGCGCTTTGTTATCGATTTGGCAATCAAAAAAAGAAACTTTCCTAATAGCGCACAACGACCTGGTTGCCGCCATTTGATTGGGCTTGGCGAGCAGTGTCTCTAACGATATTGAACAATTGCGAAAAATGCTCGGTTGAATACTGACTGATTTCAGTTACACCTGCACTAACGGTAATACTCGAATCAACCCAATGGGAAGTTTCTATGGATTGGCGAATTCTTTCCGCTGTGATCAGCGCGTTGGAAATGCTGCAATGCCAAAGCAGCAGGACAAATTCCTCTTCGTGGCGAATCGCGATATCTTCTTGTCGAACCGAATTAATCAGGAGCGAGGCAATCGTTTTAAGTAACTGATCTGCGCGAAGACTCCCAAAATTTTCATGGATAGCGCTGAATTGATCTACTCTTAGACTGATGAGACTGCAAGAAATATTATGCCGGGATGCTTCGCACAGTTTTGATGGCGCGATTTCCATTAAGAAATTTTGATTATATAAACCGGTTAATGAATCTCTCACGATCATTTCTTGTAACAGGTTTTGCTGACTGATCACTTTGTCAAGCAATTTTTTGCAAGCAATCAAATTACTGACTCTTGCCAATAATTCTTCCGGAATTAATGGCTTGGAAACATAATCATTGGCTCCGTGACGCAGCAATTCGATGATATGCGCGGTATCGTCAACAACTGAAAATACCAAAATAGGGATATTTTGTTTTCTTTCATCATTGATATGCCGAATTGCTTTGACAGTCCCATAACCATTCAATTTGCCTTTTAGCAATATGTCGGTAAGCAACAAGTCATAGGCATTGTTCTTAAAAGCCTGGATGCCTTCTTCACCCGTTACACAATGATCGATTGTGTAGCCGTGATCTTTTAATATTGTTGAGGCCGCATTGGCCATTGAAGAACTGTCCCCGATATATAAGATATGCCCCGGCATCGATGTATAACCTTTCTTTCTGCAGAACTGGGTGGCATAACTCGTAATTTTGTCGAGTTCATGTTTGGCGAATATTTCTGTTACACCGGCAGAAAATGCTTCATCCAGCAATTGCTTGTCTTCGTTGGAAGTCACCATGACGACAGGTATTTGCCGAGTACGGGAATCGGTGCGTAGATGTGAGGAAAATTTTAGGGCATCCATGTCATGTAAATGCATGGCAACTACGACAAGATCAAAAGACTGCTGCTGCAATAACGTCAACGCTTCACTACCGGTTGATGCGTGTTTGGTTTCTATGCCACCGGATTCGATCGCGGATGAGAGTAGTTTCTGATAAGTTACGGACGGCTCAACAATTAGTCCTGGCATTTCTTTGACGCTCCTTTAAGCACGAATTGGGTTGTCAGGGCTATCGAATGCGATGCAATTCGAGATTAAAAGGTTATAGCGACATCACCATTGAATTTTTTAGATAAATTCTTGCACGAATCAGAATAAAAATAGCGCAGGGATGATTTGCATTCATCGCATGGCGTTGCAAACCGGGCAGTTTATATAAAAACGGTGCCGGTTATTCGATGAATTTTGTTATTGCCGGCGCAGTGAGTGAGCCATGAGCGACACGCTAAATATTAAAGTGCTGAATAATACGATTGTGGTACCTGAAGCAACATTGAAAATGTAACTTAAATACATGCCTACGATCCCGGTTACCGAACCTATAAGGATCGCGAGCACGATCATGCGGCTGAAGCTATCCGTCAACATTCTTGCCGTTATCGCCGGTGCTATCAGCGTGGCGGCAACCATGGTAACACCGACAACATTGAGCGAAACAATCACCGATAGTGTCAATAAGAGTGAAAATAGAAATTCCACCGTATTTGTTTTGACGCCAAAAATACGCGCGGCTTCATGATCGAATGTGGAAAACAGCAGTGTGCGATAGCAAAAAAACATCGTGATCATTGTAATGACAGTCACCCCTGCAATCATCATCAAATCCTGGTCGGAAATTCCTAGAATATTGCCAAACAACGCAGATTCGAAGTTTTGCTTAAAATTTCGTAACTTACTGACAATAGCAACGCCCAAAGCAAAAATTGCCGTGGTGACAATCCCGATGGCGGCATCCAGTTTGATGTGGCTGTTCTTTGTGATCTGATTGATGGCTAATGCGGCAAGCAGGCCCATGGTCAGTGCGCCTGCATAGAAATCCAGGTTAAAAGTGATTCCTATAATCGCGCCGCCAATGGCGGCATGAGATAAACCGTGGCCGACATAACTCATGCCGCGTAAAACCACATATACCCCAACGGCACCGCATAAGGCTCCGACCATCACAGCCGCCAGCAGGCCGCGCATAAAAAAATCATACGCGAACGGCTCGAGAAGGAATTCCATTATTTCGTATCATCCATAAAATTCAGCGGTGTGCTATTGGCGATCAATAGATGGCCTTCGTGTTTAACGATGACGATGTCGCCGCCATAGGTTTGCGTCAATATTTGATTGGTGAAGATATCGTTGGGACGGCCTTGAGCTATCATGCCGCGATTAAAGCAAATAACCCACGGTAAATGGGAAGCCACTGCGTTGAGGTCATGCGTAGTCAACAAAATGGTGATGCCTTCACGGTTGATATCTCCGAGTAAGTGCAGCACTTCATGCTGGGTCTTAATATCGACTCCGGAGGTGGGTTCATCCAGTATCAGCAATTTAGGGCGATTGATCAATGCGCGCGCTAGAAAAGTCCGTTGCCGCTGCCCTCCCGAAATGTTAACGATATGTTGATGCAAACAGTCGTATACACCTAACCGGTCAGCCATTGCATGGATACTTATTCTTTCCGTTTTACTGAGCCAGGGCCAATACCGTCCGTTGGTATACAATCCCATCATGATGACTTCTTCAACCGTGACCGGGAAGGTCCAGTCAACGCTTCCGAGCTGCGGCACGTAACCCAACCCGCCGGGTTTTACCGAACCGGTGCAGTGATTGTGTAAGCGCACGGTTCCTGTGATCGCTGGATGAACGCCTAAAATGATTTTCAGTAATGTGGTTTTGCCGCAGGCAGTGGGTCCCACAATGCCGATAAATTGGCCGCTAGCGATTTCCAACGAAAGGTCGCTGAAAACGATATGTTTGCCATAACCCGCCGTAACGCCGGTTAATTCGATCGCGGCATGCGATTGCGCATCAGAAGGCATTATTGCTTGCATCAATACCTGTCATACACGCCGCATCGCCTCCAAGCGCTTCGGTCATGATCGTCAGATTGCTTGCCATCATGCCTATGAAAGAATTATTGGGGGCGGGCGGCAATTCGTCGTCGGACAACTGATCAACAAACTTGACTTTGGCTTCGCGCGCAATTTGCGCCATCACTTTGCTGGGAAAAACTTCGGAGCCAAAGATTGCCGGCACGCCGGTGTGATTGATTTGCTTGATGATATGAATGACTTCCTGGGGGCCCGGTTCGGAAAAATTAGAAGGTTGCACGGCTGCGATTACTGTCATGCCGTAACGGGGCGCGAAATAGGCAAAAGAATCATGATAGGTCACCAGTTTACGGTTTTTTTGCGGAATTGTCTCAATACATTTAAAAATTGCCTGATCCAATTTTTGTAATTTGTCGCGATAGATTGCCGCATTGGCCTGATAAGCCGCTTTATTGGGGGGATCTAGCGCAATCAGATTATCTCTGATGATGTCTGCGTAACCCATTACCAATTCGATATTGAGCCATACATGCGGATTGGGATGTCCTTGTTCGCGCGGAAAACTGAAATCATACTGCCAATCTTCTTCTTTCAGAACATTGTTTCCTAATTGTAGGATGGCGGTTTGCGGTTTTTTTACTTTTTTAGCCAAGTTGATCGTGGGTAATTCCAAATCGAGGCCATTGGCAATAATCAAATCGGCCGCCTGTATCGTTTTGATATCAGAAGGAAGCGGTTCAAAGGTATGAGAGTCGGTGCCATCCGGAACGATACCTGTGACTTGGACGTGAATCCCTCCAATATTTTGCACAATATTAGTAATGGGTGAAACGGTAGTGATGACTTTGGGTCTTTCCTGTGTACCTTGTGCAACCGCCTGAGTATGAAGAAAAAGTAATAACGCGCCTAAGCATAGATCTCGCATGCGGCTAACTGCCCTGTGCTTCATAAAAACTCCTTGGAAAAATAATAACAGTGTATGAAAAAAAAATAATTTATCATACATTTTTAAGTTAATATAAGAATCCTACAAAAGATGTAGGAAAACACGTAATTCTGGGGAGATAATACGTGAATATAATACCGAAGCCGCTTGTGGCAGCGGTGCTGAAAGTCTTAAGCAGCTTTTTTTTTCTTTTCTCATCAATGCCATGCATGGTCATTGCGGCTGGCATTCCGACTTTGAAGGAAATGATCGTGCGCGGCAACGCGCGGGAATTGATCGGCAGTGCGAATTCTGCTACGGAAGGTACGGTACTGAAGCATCAGCTTGATTTGCGCACGGTTTACCGTCCGGGAGAGTTGCTTGAAACCGTACCGGGACTGATTGTGACGCAACATAGCGGTGAAGGAAAAGCCAATCAATATTTTTTGCGCGGTTTCAACCTCGATCATGGCACCGATTTGCGCATTACCGTCGATGGCATGCTGGTCAACCAGCGTTCGCATGGTCATGGTCAAGGTTGGGCGGATACGAATTTCATCATTCCGGAATTGATGGGGAATTTACAGTATTTGAAAGGTCCTTATCATGCCAGCCAGGGCGATTTTTCATCGGCTGGGGCGGTCAGTATGAGTTATGTTGATAAGCTACCCAAAGGGATAGCCAGTTATGGCTTAGGCGAGCAGGGTTTTATGCGCGGATTGGTTACCAAGTCGCACGAAGTGGGGCGAGGCAATGTTTTGTATGCGGTCGAGTTACTTACTAAAGATGGTCCGTGGATCAAGCATGAGGATTTCAAGAAATTCAATGCGGTGTTGCGCTACAGTCAAGATACGGGAACGACCAAATTCAATGTGACGGCGATGGGCTATGGCGGAAATTGGAATTCCACCGATCAGATTCCTGCTCGCGGCGTAGTCGGTGGTTTTGTTCCCCGACTTGGGACAATCGATCCGAGTAGCGGAGGGGAGTCGCACCGTTTCAGTCTATCCGCCGCATTGCGGCACGCCGGCCGCTTTGGAGTGACCGATTTTAATCTCTATACTCTGCATAGCAATCTTGCGTTGTTTTCGAATTTTACCTATTTTCTTGATGATCCCGTCAACGGAGATCAGTTCTCGCAACGTGATAAACGTTTCCAGTCGGCGATGAATGTCAGCCATATGTGGATCAATAATATTGCCGGACTGGAGGTGGAAAACACAGTCGGTGTTCAGTTTCAAAACGACGTGATCGATAATGGATTGCTCAGCACCCAATCACGTCGGACTTTGTCGATCACGCGCAAGGATCATATTAATCAAAATAGTATAGGAATTTTTTATCAGAACAGCATCCAATGGCTTAAGAAATTTCGCAGCGTGGCGGGGGTGCGTTCGGATTATTATTGGTTCGATGTGAACAGCAATCTCAGTGTGAATTCAGGCAATCGCTACGACAGCATGACGAATCCTAAATTGGGTCTGATTTTTGGTCCTTGGGCGCAAACGGAATTTTATTTCAACTATGGCAGCGGGTTTCATAGCAATGATGCTCGCGGAACGACTTCTACCGTTGATCCTAAATCGGGGGAGTTTATCAATCGGGTTCATCCTCTGGTACGTTCTACGGGTTATGAGGTTGGATTTCGTACTGCGATCATTCCCGGTTTGCAGGCTTCCTTTGCGGCATTCCGGTTGGATTTGGATTCGGAATTGTTGTTTGTCGGGGATGCCGGAACAACCGAAGCAAGCCGCCCGAGCAGGCGGGAAGGATTTGAGGCTTCGCTGTTTTATATGCCGACGGACTGGTTAACGATCGATGTCGATTATGCGTTGGCCCGTGCGCGTTTTAATGATGCCGATCCCAGTGGCAATCACATACCTGGAGCCATCAGAGGAGTTGGAAAACTGGCAGTTTCCGTCGACAACATCGGCCCTTTATTCGGCAGCATGCAGCTTCGCTATTTCGGCAAACGCCCATTGATCGAAGATAACAGCGTGCAATCCGATCACACCGTAACTTTGAATGGACAGATCGGTTATAAAATCGGTAATAACGTACGTGTGATCCTGCAAGGATTTAATTTGCTTAATACACATGCTCACGCCATCGATTACTACTATACTTCAAGGCTCCCGGGCGAGCCTGCCGCCGGTTTGAATGATGTGCATTTCCACCCGATTGAGAGCCGTTCATTACGGGTTAATTTGGTTGCAAATTTTTAGAAGATAAAAATAAATCGGTAATCATTTTTATTTTTATCGAGGTGGATTGATACGATTTACTTTATTGATAATTCCTGAGGAGCTTTTATGGAGCGCTTTACGATTTCGATGGATGAGCAGCTTTTTGAACAGTTCGACAAACTTTCCCATGCGCGCGGCTATGACAATCGCTCAGAAGCAATTCGGGATCTGGTGCGCGAATATCTTGAAACGGCACGCATGCAAAAAGACAACAAAGGCTATTGTATCGCGACATTGAGTTATATTTATAACCATCATGAAAGGGATTTGGCCAGCCAGGTCACTTCTGCGCATCATCACCATCATGATTTAACCTTGTCGAGCATGCATGTGCATATGGATCATGAGAATTGCCTAGAAGTGGTAATTCTCAGGGGCATTATTGAAAATGTCAGACGTTTCGCCAACCAAATTATCGCTACGAATGGTGTGCGGCATGGCAAATTGCACATCGTGCCGATTGAGCTGGCGCAGGGCAACCACAATCACACGCACTCAAGCGGTTTGCATATTCATAGCAAACCGTTGACTTGAGGAGAGGGATAACGTTAAACCACGAAATAAACCCCCATTTTAAGAAACGAGGGTTAATCTGAAATAGGGTTTTTGCTTGTGTCAACTTGCCCAGTACTTGGATTTACTGGCAGCAAACAGGAACATCCACATGACCAGAACAAAAGGAAATGTCAGTGTTGGCAGTCCAATCGGCGCGAGAAAATTCGCTAAACCCGCCTGACAGATAACCGTCAGTATACCCGCAAGTAGCGCAAGGATTGCAGTGCCAGTCGTTGGTTTCAGAAACACCCAGCCAACCGCCATCATAGTCAATACCGGATTGAATCCATACAGTCCCATTTCGATCAGCGTCTTATCCGCACCCAGGCAAACAGGGATGACTACCCCGACGATTGCACCTGCTAATGCCATCGATGCACCGCGCAGCGAGGTGATGGCGATTCCTACAAGAAATAAAATCCCGACAATGATGCTATCGGCAAACATGACTTCACCGACGCCTTTAGTTATTGCGGTATACCAAGCTTCGATTGCGTCTTGCGATAAGCTTGCAAACTCTGTCGTAACCACGGAAGCGGCCGCAATGTCAGCGGGAATTGCCGGTGCGGGCAATACCGGGCCACGGGAGAATCCATCGAAAGAATAGACGGCGACCATGAACATCCAGCACGTCAACACAAATGGCGAAGTAGAAGCCGGAATGTTATAGGGTTGCAAAATTCTCATCAATGCCGCTAAGACGACAGTGGACAAGATCGAAGCGAGTACGACATACAACCACAACTGCGGTGTATTTTCTAAAAACAGAAATAAACAGGGTCCTACCAGAGTGCCGTTGAAACCATATAAACCCGCATCGATATCATCTTCCGAGAATCCCAGCAAGTAGGCCGCTACCGTGCTGCTGATTACACCTACCGTAGCGGCCAGGCCCGCAGTAATTCCGCCTACGTACAAAGCGATTAGGAAAACAAGGCCGGTAACGGCATTGCAACAGAAAAAAACTTGTCCTACGCCTCTGAAGATAACACGCAGAGGTCTTGGTATAGCTTTGTCAATCGATAAAGACCAGTCCATGGTGACGAGCTCCTAAAGTTTGTGATAAAAGTAATAACAATTACAGTAACTTAAAGATATTGTGCTGCATTTTTGAGATGAAGGCTGATTATTCAAATTGTGCCGCAGCGCTTCTTAACTAACCCGTTGCTTCACTTCATCCAGTAGCCCTTGTTTTACAATGAAATCGACAACTTGGTCGACGCCTTCTCCGGTATGCAAGTTGGTGAATACAAAGGGCCGGTCTCCGCGCATTTTTTTAGCATCCCGCGCCATGACTTCCAAGCTTGCGCCGACGTGGGGAGCCAGATCCGTTTTATTGATGACGAGCAAAGCCGAGCGAGTGATGCCGGGGCCGCCTTTACGGGGTATTTTCTCGCCAGCAGCGACGTCAATGACATAAATTGTCAGATCGGAGAGCTCAGGGCTGAAAGTGGAAGCCAAATTGTCGCCACCCGATTCAATCAAAATCAAGTCAAGGTTGGGGAAATCAGCCGTCATGCGCGCAATCGCTTCGAGATTGATGGAAGCATCTTCTCTAATGGCGGTATGCGGACAGCCGCCCGTCTCCACACCCATCAGGCGCTCCGGAGGCAGAGCATTGGCGCGCAGCAAGATCTCCATGTCTTCCTTGGTATAGATATCATTTGTAATCACAGCCATTTCGTAATGGTCGCGCATTTTTTTGCTCAATGCTTCGCATAAGGCTGTTTTTCCGGAACCGACCGGACCGCCGATACCGACTCTAAGAGGGTTTGATTGTCTGTTCACGTTATTATTTCCACTAAATTATGATCGATATACTCTGCTATATTGTATTTCATGCTGCATCGACAGCAAGGATAGTCCAGGCGCCCAGTTGGATAATTCATCGTCGTCAAGCTGTTGGGCATGTTGTGCAGCGTGCTCGATGGCGGCATGCAAAGAAAGCAGAAGGTTTTGTCCTGAAACTTGTCCCAATGGCACCGATTTGACGCATACCAATACTTGATTCTCGATCATCGAGAACATCATACCCAGCAATGCCGCTTCATGCGGTACAGCCAATGCTTCTGCCGCACAGGCAAAAGCGGTGGGTAAGGGTATTTCGGATTGATTAGCAAGAATCGTGCGCAATGATTCATCGGCCACCTTGAGATCCATGACGAGTTTCGCTAACGAATACCCCATTTGTATTGTCTCGGCGCGGAATTCTGCGGTGTCGCGCGCTGCAATAAAGCATTCTGTCCAGTAATTCACGGCTTCAGCATCGCGTGCGGAAAATGCCTTGAGCAGGCGCCACACGATGGGCGCTTCAAAATCGGCAACGATGCTTAACGATTCGATAATCCATGCTTTTGCTGAACTTTCATTGTTAACGCTGCCTTGCTCAATGGCTGATTCCAAGCCTTGAGAATAGGTATACGCGCCGATCGGCAATGATGGACTGGCTAATTGCAATAAGCGAAGTAATAATGCGGATTGCAAGGTCTATTCCTTCGTGTCGATGTCTGACGGACGGTGAATACGTTGCCGGGCAGGTATGGGCGCTAACGGGCCGTGCGCATGATAATGACCGTCGCCGTGATGATGATGGTGTCCGCCCCCCCCGCTATAGGCGCCGGATTCCGGCTCAAATTGCGCTTCTTCTTCAATAACTGTGGCACCCAGGCCTTCCAGCATTTGTTTCAGCACAGCATCCTGATGGATACGTAAAAAACCTTCACCTACTTGCGTTTGTGTGTGGCGATTGCCTAAATGAAAAGCGCATCGCAATAAATCATGGGGTGAATGGCAGGTTACTTTGTACGTGGGCTCCTTGGCGGCAATGATTTGAACCACATGACCATCATCGCTTTTAAGCAAATCGTTGTGACGAAGTACGGTGCCGCGCGCAGTAAAGATTGCAACTTCCTCACCTGATGTCAGGGATGTTCTCAATCTGCTGTTTTCGCGCATTTCATAGGGCAGAACGAGTTGCGCATAAATCGTTTCTGCCTGATCCACTTTAGTATTGAGCGTAAGCATGTTATTGTTTTTTTATATGATCAAGGCTATTTGAATGGTATTGCCGCAATACTCGCAGCAATACCATCCGGTTAAATATAAAGCATACCCTTACCGCGTTTTCTCCTAGAACAAGAAGTATCGCTGCGCCATAGGAAGTACATCTTCGGCACCGCACGTAAGAAGCTGGCCATCCGCGCGCACCTCATAAGTTTCCGGATCCACTTCCATTTTTGGCGTGGCACTATTATGAATCATGTCTTTCTTACGCAAGTTGCGGGTATTTTTAACTTCAATCAAGTTCTTGTCGAGCTTCAGTTGATCGACCAGCCCAGCACCTAATGCAGCTTGTGACGCGAAGGTGAAGCACGATGTTTTGATGCCGCCTCCGTATCCGCCGAACATGTACCGGTAGTGCACCGGTTGCGGTGTGGGAATGGAAGCGTTGGGATCACCCATCAATGAAGCCGCAATCATTCCACCTTTAAGGATCATCGATGGCTTAACACCGAAAAATGCTGGTCTCCACAACACCAGATCCGCGTATTTGCCTACTTCGATCGATCCGATCGCATGAGCGATACCATGAGTAATGGCAGGATTAATCGTGTATTTGGCAACATAACGCTTAACCCGGAAATTATCATTCCTGGAGTTATCCTCCTGCAATGTGCCACGCTGAATTTTCATCTTATGCGCAGTTTGCCAGGTACGTAATACCACTTCGCCGATCCGGCCCATTGCTTGTGAGTCGGATGACATCATCGAGATTGCGCCCATATCGTGCAAAATATCTTCGGCGGCGATCGTTTCCTTGCGGATGCGCGACTCAGCAAAAGCCAGATCCTCGGCAATATTGGCATGCAAATGATGGCACACCATCAGCATATCCAGATGTTCATCGAGCGTATTGACGGTGTAGGGGCGGGTGGGATTGGTAGACGATGGCAATACGTTATCCAGACCCACGACGGCGATAATATCCGGTGCATGACCTCCGCCTGCGCCTTCGGTATGGAAGGTATGAATCGTGCGGTCTTTCATTGCAGCAATGGTATTTTCCAGGTAACCGCCTTCGTTAATGGTATCGGTATGGATGGCAACCTGTACGTCGTATTTGTCGGCAACGCTTAAGCAGTTATCGATGGCAGCAAAGGTTGTTCCCCAGTCCTCATGCAGTTTCAGTCCGCATGCGCCTGCCAATACTTGTTCCTCAAGCGGTGTAGGCAAGCTGGTATTGCCTTTGCCAAAAAATCCGGTATTCATCACTAATCCATCAGAAGCTCTAAGCATCGAATGAATATGCCAAGGACCGGGTGTGCAAGTGGTTGCAGCCGTTCCCACCGCAGGGCCGGTGCCGCCACCCAGCATGGTGGTAATGCCATTCATCATGGCATCTTCAGCTTGCTGCGGGGAAATAAAGTGAATATGGGTATCAACACCTCCCGCCGTAACAATCAAGTTTTCGCCTGCAATAATTTCAGTAGCTGAACCGATAGCCATTGTTACATTCGGTTGAATGTCGGGATTTCCGGCTTTACCAATGCTGGCAATTTTGCCGTTTTTGATACCGATATCCGCTTTGACAATACCCCAATGATCGATGATGACCGCGTTGGTAATGACAGTATCCATGACTTCTGCGTGATTACGCTGAGATTGTCCCATGCCGTCGCGAATCACTTTGCCGCCACCGAATTTCACTTCTTCACCATATGTAGTGAAGTCCTTCTCAATTTCAATAAAAAGTTCTGTATCAGCTAAACGAACACGGTCGCCGGTCGTTGGGCCCATCATTTCTGCGTAGGTTTGACGGGAAATTTTTACGCTCATTTTTTTACTCCTGTAAAATCGTTGCGAAACAAACTACTTCAGTTTGCCCATCACTTTTTGATTAAATCCATAAACGATCCGGTCTCCTGCAAGTTCGACGAGCTCTACGGTCCGCTCTTGTCCTGGCTCAAAGCGCACTGCGGTGCCGGCCATAATATTAAGACGCATGCCATAGGCCGCATCGCGATCAAATTTCATGGCGGAATTCACTTCATAGAAATGGAAATGAGAACCGATCTGGATCGGGCGGTCCCCACCATTGGAAACGGTCAGGGTCTTAGTTTTTCTGCCAGCATTTAGTTCTATCTCACCAGGCTCGGTGAACACTTCACCTGGAATCATGGGTACTCTCATAGCGATCTCCTTATTATTTTAAACTATCGGGTTATGCACAGTAACCAGCTTGGTTCCGTCCGGGAAAGTGGCCTCGACTTGAATATCCGGAATCATCTCAGCAACGCCTTCCATCACATCGGCGCGAGTAAGCACTTTCTGGCCGGCAGTCATCAATTCTGCAACTGTTCGGCCATCCCGCGCTCCCTCCAATACTGCGCAAGTAATCAGAGCCACGGCTTCCGGGTGATTGAGCCGCAAACCACGGGCTTTGCGTCTTTCAGCCAATAGTCCTGCGGTAAAGATTTGCAATTTGTCTTTTTCTCTAGGTGTTAAATCCATAGCTTTTCTCCTGGGTAAGTTACATTTAAAATTGACAACTTTATGTTTTATATAAGCATAACTATAAAAACATCTTGACGAGTCATAACCGGAATGTTCATGTGTTCCACATCCTAGGAGTCATTGCGCCACGGCCGGTGATTTCCGGACGGAACAGACCCCAAACCGCGAGCATGATGTGCCGCGCCACTTCGCTTGAATTGCCCAAATACCGGGCAACAGTAATGGCTTTTAACTGGGAAATGCCCACTTTGCCCATACCTTTGGTTATTTCCTGAGCTTGCTGGCGTGCCTGATCGATCAATGGTTGCGGTATTGCTTTTCCTGTCACGGTGAGGGTGGCACAGACCGTATTGCCATTCAGTGCGAGCGGACCGCTCATGGCATGGCTGTCTCCTAGTAACCGTATTTGTTCGAGCCAAATCAATTTGCCATTTCTTTTGATGCGGGTACGCTGCTTGATTTGACCGCTATTGAAGGTTTCACCCGCAGCGGTTCGGCCAAAACAGAGTATTTCACAACCGATATAACTGGCATCGTCTTCGAGCGTTACCTGGTGATCGATGACGATATTGGCGTTGTTATAAAAAATGGTTTCTTGAGGTATCCATTCGAGGAATGCGCCTTTGTTGACGTCGATTCTGATTTTTTGATGGGATGTATGACCGTTGGATTTGTACCACTTTGCCGCACCCGGCGTGGTAATTTGCACTTTGGTCGCGGTATCGGCATGTGCCGAGATTTCCAATTGATCTCCCCCTACAACACCGCCCGGCGGATGAATAATCACCACATGGCAAACTTCACGCCCTTCCGGATACAAAGGCTTCTGTACCAGTAAAGGACCGAAATGATCGCGGGCTACCAAACGGGTAATGCCATCCGTTTCAGCAAATTTAAGCGCCAAGCTGGCTTGCAATGGTTGATGCACTGAATTAACAGTCGCCACAGGCGACACTCCGCGATGATCCCGGATCGCCGAATTTAACGCTGCAAGGCTAGATTCATCCGGGTAACTGGTTAGAAGCATGATAGATAAAAAATTTAATGATGAGAAAAATTTGACTAAATTTGCAATTGGAATGAAATTTTAAAGACATCCAGTGCTTGACCGGTTACGTTGGGCCCATAATTCAGTCCCTTCGTTAGCAGATCGCCATGCTGATAATACGCCGAAATCCGTGCATTGAAGCCATCGATAATATAATTCACGCCGGCTTCGATTTCTTCCCGATTGCTGCTGCGATTAGGCTGAATACTGGTGAACCGGCCGTAAGGTTGGATGTGGCCGATACCTATTTTCGTTGGAAACATATAGAGTCCCGTGACAGTCCATGATTTACCGTCGAACATACAAAAACAATCCCTGTCGCCGAATGCGGCAGTTGAGTAATCGGCGTAGAATTGCTTATATTCGGCATTGGTAGTCCAGACCCCCATATTGTTCGGCAGCACTTTCTCAAATAACAAATCACCGACAAAACCTAAAAAATCGCCGCGATGAGTGAACGATCCGGCGCCATTTTTTTGATACGACATACCGAATGCCAGCGCCAGGATATCTCCCGCTTTACCGTAGTAGGTGCTGGATGTGTAATAGCCGGGGTTTTTTTCCGGATTCAGGAAATTGTATGTGACCCGTGCGGCTGTCAAAATCGTGCCGCTTGGGTTAGGTCCTGAAATATGGGTCGATTCCAAGCCACGAAAGACGCCCATGGCATACCCCAAAGTGCCGGGTACAAACTTCGGTTCGACGCTGCCCCAGAAAGTCACGCCATCGTCACGGCCATAACGTCCTGCACCGCCATTGCCAAATTTTGTACTGAAATCCTGCGAGAAAAAAGGTGTTTTGAAGGCATCATGCGTTGCCTGGAAAAACGGCCCGCTTAACTCTCCCCGTTCGGTTGGCGCCAGCATGCGGCCGCCCCAAATATTGAAGTAGCGGTTGTACTCGAATTTTGCAATGGCGTCCAGAATGTTATAGGACATTTTCGGGTTCTCGCCGGTGGCTGTATTGTTACAAAAGAAACATTCGGTGTTGACTTCAAATTTCAAATATTCGTTGATTTGGCCATTCAAATACAAACGTGCATTGTCATTGCTGAAATGACCTTCGCCAAGATTTCCGTTCGCGTTTTCAGTCCATAGACCTGTGCCGCGGTAGCCTGCGCCTAAACTCAGCCAACGCGTTTCGCTAGTTTTAACCTTGAGCCTGTCGGAAATCGGTTTGACCGATAAGTCGTAGGCATAAGTTTTGGATGTTGCGAGAAAAAAAACGCTTAAGAAAGCAATCGACAAAAACTGTATGGATCGATAAAAATGGTATTTCCGGGTAGGGCGTAGGTGGAATGAAACATATGAAGGGAGAAATTTTTCGTATTGAATTATTGTCTGTAAAAAGCTGCGACTGCTTGCTCTCATGAAGCTGCCCATCCTCTAAAAATAAAAATAATCGAATTGAGTGACCGACTGCTGGCTGTAAATAGTTTATAGCGCATAAAACCAATTAGTTCCGGACTTTAGCACAGGAAAATCCTATCATGCAGTTGTCATATTTATTGGCGGGGGAGTGTGACATATACGTTTTGTCGAGAATATTCAACAGCAGGATTTCTTTTTGGAATGACTATGTGCCGAATTGTTAATTCAAAAATTGTTTGTTTAACGATGAAAAGGTAAACTTTCGGTTGATTTTTGCCGGTTCCCGAATTTGAACGTGCAGAAATTTAATTCTAAAACCGAAGAAAGGAGTTTTTGATGAGCGGGATTGCCAAGTTGTCGTTAGTTGTTTCATTTTTATTGTTTTTTTCTTCTTCTCAAGCAGTAGCCTCGGATAGTTATTTTGGTAACGCCAGCGAGAAGTTTGTCAGCGGGATTGCCAATGCGGTAACCGGAGTTATCGAATTGCCAAAAAATATCATTTTGACAAGCAAAAACGAAGGGCCGCTATACGGCGTTACGGTTGGAACGGCAATGGGTGTCATGCATTCCATCGGCAGAACGCTGGTCGGAGTTCTGGATGCTGCGACTTTCTTCATACCCACCAAACCATCGGTGAATCCGCCCTTCATATGGCAAGATTTTTCACGCGAAACGACTTATTGATAGAGAGAAGCACATCGATTGTTAAGTTTTCACTTGTTGTGATGGAGTTCATAAAAAAACTCCATCACAAAGTCTTTTTAGCTGCCTAACTGAATTAATTTTTTGAGCAAAATGGGAGAAACTATGATCAAACATACATTATTGCTTGGGCCCAGAAGCATCGATTTGTCAGAATTGGACATTGATCATTATCAGTTTTCTGCGCAAACAAATTAGTTATCTGATCCTATAAAAATTGCCCGGTTGAACTTTCTGGATCGCTCCAATGACAGCAACAAAAACCCAATTGAATAAAGCCTGCTTACTAAGTTAATAGTTCTGAAATACACCCGCCGTCAGTTTTACCTAAAATTCCTCAAGCAGGAGATTCAGTTAGAATTTTTTAGTAAAAAACTCATTATGAAAGAACGACCCAAAAACAACTGGATGCGACCCTTTTGAGCCATTGTCAATCAACAGTGTGAAGCAATGAATGCCGATCCGTGATTACATGTTGTCTTTCGGATTTTTGCGCTTCCACTCGGATAACTACGAAGGTGCTGCCAGTTCTGATAAAGAAGCAGGCGAGTTTTACATGTCGCAACAGATTTCGAGCATTTTATCCGCCATTGCCTCAGTTGGGGTAAGTAGTGCCCATGCCAGCTTTTTCAACGTCAAATTTTCAATTATGACTCTGCCGGAATCAGCTTCATGTGTTGCTCTGTTTCACCCGGCAGAAACGGCGTGGGCTTGCCATGGACCCAATTGGTATGACCGCTGCCGTAATAAGGCGATAGCGGGTGTCCGCTTTGTCCGCCGGGCGTGTCCATATATCCTTGTTCTTCCCGGCCTGGCGCTACCGCGGAGCGTTGTGAAGCACCAAAATTCGGCGATTGCACGCGCGGCATATTATGATCGCCGGGTAGCGGATCGTTCGGCATATCCAGCCGGTGGGCAATCCATGCCGGGAGTTTCTGGCTGAGCGGATGGCGGATGCGCGCAGCGTTATAGTCGCCCCAAGTGCGTTCGGTAATACCGCCCTGTTGTTGCAGTTGTTGTGCGGTAGTTTCAGCGTTGCGATACAGCAATTCTTGCCAGTTTTGGTAGGGTGCGGGCAGCAGGTGTTGTGGTTGATGCTCAAGCAATTGCCATACGATCCATTCGGCTTGGCTGAGTCGTGGCAATTCAAAGCTTGCATCTCGTTGCTGAATGGGTGCCGCAAAGCCGTTGATGACGGTTTGCATGACGGAATAACGATACGAACGAACAGCGCGGTAAGCCACGGAATCGGCCGTGGCGTAGCCGCTCCAATCGGTTAGGGCTTGTTTCATGGCAGCAACCCAAGGAAGATTGGAGTCTGCGGATTCCAATGTGGTTTTGAGCAATTGATACCAACGATCACCCAATACTGCCCGGTCATCCAACTGAATCGCGCGCATATCTGTAGCGTTGAATCGGTCTCGTGCAAATAAGTGGTTACGGATTTGTGTGGCGCGGGCGCCCAGATCGTAACCGCCATTGCCTAAAAGCTTAAGCTGATCGCCGGAAACAGAGCGCGAATTGGCGGACCAGAGCCGTTGCGATGCTGGATTGTGGATGAGCGGATAATCCGCTGGATTCAACCAGCCTTGCCAGCCGGTGTCTGCGTTTGACCAGTCGGCTGGAATTTGCGAATCGTAATTGCCGGATCTAGCCGGGATGCGGCCAGCGAGCGTCCAACCGATGTTGCCAGCGCGATCTCCCACAATAAAGTTTTGTACGGGAATGCCGGCTTGTTGCGCAATATAAGCCGCGTGTGTGGCTGTTTTCGTGCTTTCCAGTTCAAATAATTTGAGATTAACAGCGTGCGGGTGCAATGCAGTCCAGGCAAGCGCCAAGGGAGTTTCATCGTGATCTTCTTCCAATATGGGCCCCCATTCTGTTTCGGATATCGCCAGTATTTCCTCCGGTGCATTGCGCACCCGGATTGTCTCCTGCACGATATTGAGCGGTTTCCAGCCTTTTGAGCTGCGGTACCGCGTGTTATCGTTTTTGTCGATGTTTACGCGGACCCAATCAGCAAAATCACCGTGGCTATTGGTAAAACTCCATGCGATATGACGGTTTGAGCCGATCACAATGGACGGTACGCCCGGCAGGCTGAGACCGGTAATATCGTGCCAATCATTAGCCGAAGCGGTATCCGGGTAGCGCAACCGGGATCGGAACCATAAATTGGGCACCCGCAATGTCAGGTGCATGTCATTGGCAATCAACGCCGAGCCACCCGCCAATTCGCCTGAAACGGCAAAACTGTTGCTGCCGGGCATTTGTTCGGAGACTGGTGCATCGTTTTTGAATGCGAGCGTATTTAAAGTCTGCAAATTAATTGCGGTTTCCGGCGGGAGTTCCGGTAAAGCAAGCGACTCGCCAATTAGCGGCGCATCCCAGTTGCCTGCGGGGGTGGTAAGAAATTTGAAAACGGAATGGGGAAGCGCCGCGTGCAGGCGAGATAGCTTTAATTCACGGGAAAAATTCTCTTCATTCAACGTAAAAAACATGGCGTAAATGACTAGAATGCTGTCTTCGTTGCGCCAAGCTATGGGCTGAGTTTGCGTCAATAAATAGGGGAAGGGACGCACCAGCAGGGATTGCAAGCCTTGATTGACGCCCATCCGGTAAGCGTCCAGCAATTGCCGTTCCGGATCCGTCAATTGCTGCAATACCGTTGAAGCCCTTGCACGCATGCGGAATTTGCGGGTTTTACGGTCGTGGTCGATGGCGCCGGTGCCTAATAATTCAGCCAATTCTCCTGCCGCTTGCCGGCGCATCAAATCCATTTCGAAGAAACGTTCCTGAGCATGCACAAAGCCCATAGCCAAAGCTAAATCCAGGCGATTTTGGCCTTGCAAGGTGACACTGCCCAGTGCGTCCCTGTCAACCGATACCGGCCCGGATAATCCGGCTATCGAGATTTCACCGTCGTAATGTGGCAAGCTGCCGCGCAGTAACAGTCCTGTCGCAATAATGAATAAACAGATGATTAGTGCAGCTATTATCAGGATATTGCGGACTAAACGTAACGTAGTATGCATGGGGCTATTCAATCAAAAAATAATCGGTTGTTTCATGGATGCCGGTCTGTCCAAATTGCCTTGATGGCGATCTGGATTATTCTCTAAATCATTGAAGAAAATGCAGGAAAATTGTGTCATGAGCATTGCTGGAATAAAGGGATGATTCCTTCTTTGTTCGCAATATTAAATCAATTGCTTTGCCATGATAATTCAATTGTAAAGATTTGGAGCTTGTCATGGCTGAAGAAAGCGATTTAGAACGAACTGAACCGGCAACGCCGAAGCGCTTGCAAAAAGCGCGTGAGGAAGGCCAGGTTGCGCGTTCTCAGGAACTGACTACATTCGCTTTGCTGATGGTAGCCGCCGCGGGATTGTTGTTTCTCGGTAGTGCAGTTATGGAAAAGCTAATTAAAATCATGCAGGTAGGAATGCAGTTGGAGCGTGAATTGGCATTCCAGCCCGATTTGATGTTAACCCGGTTTTATGAGCTGGCTTTTGAAGGTTTAATCGCTATTGCTCCCATGCTGTTGCTTTTAATCATCGTCGCTTTTTTTTCGCCAATGCTGTTAAGTGGCTGGATGATCAGCGCCAAAGCACTGACGCCGAAATTTGACCGTATCAATCCAATCAAAGGTTTTGCCCGCATATTTTCGATGCACAGCTTGATCGAATTGGTGAAGGCAATTGCCAAAACCATTGTTATCGGTGGCGTTGCAGCGCTGATGATTTGGCATAACAAGGACGAAGTCATGGCGCTTCTGACGGTTCCAGTGGATGCGGGAATCGGCCGTACCGGCGAGTATTTGGCGATGAGCTTTTTGTTGATCATTGGTGCAATGGTGTTGATTGTCGTGATCGATGTGCCTTTTCAAATTTGGCAGCACGCTAAGCAATTACGGATGACCAAAGAAGAAGTGCGCAGAGAACATAAGGAAGACGAAGGCGATCCTTTTGTCAAAGCCCGCATTCGCGGCTTACAGCGTGAAGCTGCACGGCGCCGCATGATGGCGGAAATTCCGAAAGCCGATGTCATTGTGACCAACCCGACGCATTATGCCGTGGCACTCAAATACAAGAGCGAAACCATGCGGGCGCCGACCGTGGTTGCAAAAGGAGTGCATTTATTAGCTGCGCGTATCCGTGAAGTTGCCAACGAACATCATGTACCGATTCTTGAAGCGCCGCCGCTTGCGCGTGCACTGTATTACCACGCCGAACTGGAAAGCGAAATACCCGAAAAATTGTATACCGCTGTGGCAGAGGTTTTGGCGTATGTGTTTCAGCTTAGACGTTATAACGAATATGGTGGTGAATATCCGCAAGCGCCGGTCGATGTGCCGGTTCCTGACGGACTCGATCAACCTAAGCACGCAGAATGAGGAATAACGTGAGTTTTGTTTATAAATCAATCGATCGATTAATTGCTGGTTTCCCAAACCATGAATAGCGCTGTCACCTTATCGTCTTTAGTGGATTCAAATAATCTGAAGACGCTGGCCGGTCCGATACTGATTATTATGATTCTTGCCATGATGGTGTTGCCTTTGCCGCCATTCATCCTGGATTTTTTGTTCACCTTCAATATCGCAATATCCATCATTGTTTTGATGGTCAGCCTTTACACCAGAAACGCGCTTGAATTTGCTGTTTTCCCGACCATCCTTTTGATTACGACATTATTGAGACTGTCGCTCAATATTGCTTCAACACGGGTGGTACTGCTGGAAGGGCACACCGGTCCCGATGCCGCCGGTAAGGTGATCGAAGCATTTGGACATTTTCTGGTAGGGGGTAACTACGCGGTAGGGCTGGTGGTTTTCATCATTCTGGTGGTGATCAATTTCGTTGTGATTACCAAGGGTGCCGGACGTATTGCCGAAGTCAGCGCGCGTTTTACACTGGATGCCATGCCGGGCAAACAGATGGCCATTGACGCCGATTTGAATGCGGGATTGATCGGCGAAGACGAGGCACGTAAGCGCCGCGCCGATATTTCTCAGGAAGCTGATTTCTATGGCTCCATGGATGGTGCGAGCAAATTCGTGCGCGGCGATGCCATAGCCGGTATTTTGATTATGTTGATTACCATAGTGGGTGGATTGATTGTCGGTGTCCTGCAGCATGATATGGAAATGTCTGCGGCTGCTAGAAACTACACCTTGCTGACGATTGGCGATGGTTTGGTTGGACAAATCCCGGCACTGATTATCTCAACCGCTGCAGGCTTGGTTGTGAGTCGCGTTACAACAGAAGAAGATCTTGGCGAACAAGTTCTGAGCCAATTATTCCAAAAACCCCAAGTTTTAATGATTACCGCCAGTATCTTGGGAATCATGGGCCTGATTCCGGGTATGCCTAATTTCGTGTTTTTGTTCATTGCTTCGTTATTGGGGGCAATGGCTTATTGGCAGAAAAAAGCTACAACAAAACAGACCCCGGCGCCGGTTGTTGCGGAAATTCCCGCGATAGAGAAAACCGATGCGAGCTGGGAGGACGTCACGCCTATCGATACTTTGGGGTTGGAAGTTGGATATCGTTTGATTTCACTGGTCGATAAGAATCAGCAGGGGGAATTGTTAAAAAGGATAAATAGCATACGCAAGAAATTTGCGCAGGAAATCGGTTTTCTGCCACCCGTTGTGCATATCCGCGATAACCTTGAATTGCGTCCCAATGCCTACCGCATTACGTTAAAAGGCTCGGTTGTGGGTCAGGGTGAATCGTATTCCGGCATGTATCTGGCCATCAATCCTGGTCGGGTCACCATGCAATTGCCGGGCAATCCAACCACAGATCCGGCATTCGGATTGCCAGCCGTCTGGATCGAATCCTCTCTGCGTGAACAAGCGCAAATGCATGGTTATACCGTGGTTGATGCCAGTACGGTGGTGGCTACGCATATTAATCACTTGATTCACATGCACGCATCTGAATTACTGGGCCGGCAAGAACTGCAGAAACTTTTGGATCACTTGAGTGCGCAGTCTCCAAAACTGATTGAAGACCTGGTGCCCAAATTACTGCCGTTATCGACAGTTCAAAAAGTCTTGCATAACCTGTTGGAAGAAAGCGTGCATATCCGTGACATGCGCTCCATTATCGATGTTCTGACAGAACATGCAGCGCGTATCCAGGATGCCAATGAATTGACTGCGGTTGTCCGGCATGCTTTAGGCCGTGCGATCGTCGAACAATATTTTCCGGCAGGTGCCGAGTTACAGGTAATGAGTCTGCACCATGAGTTAGAAAACATACTCATTCAAGTGATGCAAACAGGAGACTCACAAGGTAGCGCGGGAATTGAACCGGGTCTTGCCGAAACTTTGTTAAAAGAAGCGCGCAATGCGGTACAGCAGCAGGAAAAATTAGGGCTACCTCTGGTATTACTGGTACCTAATGCCATTCGCTTTTTGCTGGCGAAGTTTTTGCGCCGCGCATTGCCTCAGTTGTGCGTACTTTCCCATTCGGAAATTCCTATTTCCCGAAAAATCAAAATCACTTCCATCGTTGGAGGTAATAAATGAAAGTAAAACGCTATATTGCGCCCACCTCGAAAGAAGCATTACGCCTCGTTAAAGAAGAACTTGGCATGGACGCGGTGATTCTTTCAAACCGCAAAACAAAAGATGGCGTAGAAATCATGGCGTTGGCGGACTCGGAAATGTCGAGCTTGGTGGAAACGGCTCCGGCGGAAATTCCGACTGCACACAATCAGAAAAGTAAAGGCATACGTGCAGCCGAGTCTTATGCCAAAAATCATGCTCTGAAGGATGAACCTACAGAAACGAGTAAGACCCCAACCGAAGGTATGACGGTGGCATTGGCACAAAACATCATTGCAGAAATACAGGCGATGAGAAGTACGTTGGAGAACCAATTGGCCGGGGTGGCATGGGGAAATTTCACTCAACGAAAGCCGGAAAAAATAAAGATATTACGCGCCATGCTGGAAGCAGGATTCAGTCCGATGTTGTCGCGTCGTTTGGTCGATAAGTTAGCTGCAGATTACGATTACGAGAATAGTCTGAAACAGGCCATGTCTGCGCTGGCTCATAATCTTCATACTGCGACCAATGATGAAATGGTCGAGAGAGGGGGGGTGTACGCCTTGATTGGACCCACCGGTGTCGGAAAAACCACCACTACCGCAAAGCTGGCGGCACGATGTGTGATTCGTCATGGGGCAGATAAAGTAGCACTCCTGACTACGGATAGTTATCGAATCGGCGGTCACGAGCAGTTAAGAATTTACGGGCAATTACTTGGTGTTCCGGTTAGAAATATCAAAGACACCGAAGACTTGCAGCTCACTCTTTCCGAATTGAGAAATAAACATATGGTGTTGATCGATACGGTTGGCATGAGCCAGCGTGATCATATGGTGGCGGAACAGATCGCCATGTTGTGCAATTGTGGCGCAGATGTTAAACGCATGCTGATATTGAGTGCCGCCTCGAATGGCAAGACTTTGGATGAAGTCATTTCAGCTTATCAAACCAATGGCATTTATGGTTGCATCATTACAAAGGTTGATGAGGCAGCGAGCCTTGGTGTCGTCCTAGATGCGATTATCCGCAGAAAATTAATGCTGCACTATGTGGCTAATGGACAAAAAGTGCCGGAGGATATTCATGCCGCTAATGCCAAGTATTTGTTACATCGAATTTTTAAAGCATCTCCCACCGACTCGGCGTTTACTTTGCAAGATGCGGAGTTTGCGCTGATTATGGCTACTAGAAATAACATTGAACCCATACGTGCCGGTGAGAAATCGTTAGTGGGATTCAATGATGAATAATTCCATGAGACCGGATCAAGCTGCTGGATTGAGAAATTTGATGTCGCTCCAGGCTAATAATTCAGCGCGAGTCTTTACGATTGCTGGCGGCAAACCGCGCATTGGAAAAACTAGTGTCGTGGTGAATCTGGCCTCTGCGTTAGCAAAGAATGGCAAGCGCGTATTGTTGATCGACGAAAATCCATGTCATAACAATATCTGCACCAATTTGGGATTACAAGCGCGTTTTGATTTGTTGCATGTGATCAATAAAGATAAACAGTTAAACCAGGTACTGTTACAGGGACCTGAAAATATAGCCATCCTAACCGCAACGCGCGGTATACATGCATTGAACAAACTTAGTCGTCATGAGCAAGATTGGCTAATCAAAAGTTTCTCAGCGCTAACCGAAGCGGTCGATATCGTGCTGATAGATACTGCCATGAGCGGTACTACGCATGTCTTGCCACTGGGTCTGGCCTCTGAACAGATCCTGATCGTGATTTCCGGATCGGCTGCCTCGCTGACCGGGGCGTATGCACTCATCAAGATCATGAGCCAGGAGTATGCCAAGCAGCATTTTCTCATTTTGGTTAATAAAGCCGATTCAGAAAAAGGAGCACACATTATTTTCCATAATTTATGCCAAGTGGCGCGCCAATATCTTTCCGTATCACTTGAGTTTGTCGGCCATATTCAGAGCGACGAGAAATTACGCAATGCGAACCAGTTGTGTAAGCCGGTGATTGAAGCATTTCCGGCTTCGCAAGCTGCAATGTGTTTTAAGCAACTGGCGCATAACATTTTCCGTTCTTCGTGTCCGGATAAGTATAACGGAGGGATCGATAATTTTATGCAACGGTTAATTCGAACTAGTCATCTCAGCATGGCAAATTTTACGGTGTGATTAATTATGTATACAGCGACTGGAACTAAAACGATTGATAAAGAACAATTTGTGTCGGAATTTACTCCGCTGGTAAAGCGTATTGCTTATCACATGATGACGCGATTGCCCGCAAGTGTGCAAGTCGATGACTTGATTCAAGCAGGAATGATTGGCTTGCTGGATGCGATCAATCGTTATGAAGGTTCATACGGACGTCAATTCGAGAGTTATGCGGCGCAACGCATACGCGGATCGATTCTTGATGAGTTGCGCGAGGCGGATTGGTTGCCTCGGAGCGTTCGTAAAAAAATGCGCCTTATTGAGGCGGCTGTCAATTTACTGGAGCAGCGTAATGGCTGTGCTCCCAGTGAACAAGAACTGGCAGACGAGTTAAACATGCCGCTTGATGAGTATCATGAGACATTGCAGAGCGCGCGGGGTGCTCAATTGATTTATTACGAAGATTTCCAACAGGATGACGAAGAACCATTTTTGGATCGGTTGGCAGTTGATTCCGAAGGCGACCCGCTTAATGCATTGCTGGATGAAAATTTCAGGAACTTATTGATAGCGGCCATTGATAATCTACCGCCGAGGGAAAAGCAGGTAATGGCTATGCATTACGAGCAAGAAATGAATTTGCGCGAAATCGGTGAAGTAATGGGTGTCAGCGAGTCGCGAGTATGTCAGCTGCATACTCAGGCAGTAGCGCGACTGCGTGTCCGTTTAAGAAATTCGTGAGCCATAATTTCTGGATTGATCATTGTAATTGAGCGGTTCTACGATGAAAAAATCGAAAGTGGATTTGAACAGTGTTGTCGGTATCTCGCTCGCTTTTATTGCAATCATAGGCGGGCAGATACTGGAAGGCGGTCATGCAGGTTCGTTGATTCAGGCTGCGGCATTTTTAATCGTTATGGGTGGAACTACTGGCGCTGTTTTGTTGCAAAGTCCAGTAAAAGTGTTCTTGAACGGTTTGAGAATGAGCCGCTGGATATTTTTCCCTCCTGAAAATTCACCGCAATTATTGATTAAGCAAATCATCAACTGGTCGCATATTGCGCGAAAAGATGGTTTGCTGGCTCTCGAGTCGCATGTGAAGGTGGTAAAAGATCCGCTGACAAAGAAAGGGTTGCAGTTGCTTGCAGACGGGAGTACGGCTGAAAAGCTGCGAGAAGTTATGGAAATCGATATCAATGCCAGCGACGAATATCAACGTCAATCGGCTCGAATTTGGGAAGCTGCGGGCGGATATGCGCCTACCATTGGAATATTGGGTGCAGTACTGGGTTTAATTCATGTGATGGAAAATTTATCGGATCCTGAGCTTTTGGGTAGCGGTATAGCGGTCGCATTTGTTGCAACGGTTTATGGTGTGGGCTTTGCAAATTTAGTGTGTTTACCGATAGCGAATAAATTAAAAAGTATTATCAATGAACAAATGGTCATGCAAGAAATTTTAGTGGACGGATTTGTGGCGATTGCAAACGGTGAGAATCCCCGGTTTATCGAGAATCGATTGCAAGGCTACTATGTCTAACGCCCCGTTTAAGACAATTTCTGTTTAAACGTCAATTGGTTATCTGTGTATAGCAATGTTGAAAAGGAGAAAACAAAAAAACTCGGAGTCAGGCGAAAATCATGAACGCTGGCTGGTTTCTTATGCAGATTTTATAACCTTGCTATTTGCTTTTTTTATTGTGATGTATGCTGTTTCTTCAGTTAATGAAGGCAAGTATCGCGTCTTAAGTCATTCATTGGTCAGTGCATTTAAAAGTAGCAGTCATTCGTCAGTTTCAGTGCCATCTGCTGAATTAGTGTTGATCGATGGTTTGCAGTCGAAGCGTGCCGATTCAATTAAACCAATTGAAGAATTAGCGGTTCGAGAAAAAAAGCAAAAGAGCATGAGAAGCATGGCTAAGAGTATTCATCACGCTTTAGAGCCTCTTGTAAAGGATGGTCAAGTGAGAGTAACGCAAAGTTCTCTTGGAATTACTGTGGAAATCAACGCAAGCGTGCTTTTTTCTCCAGGACAAGCCAAGCTTGCAGATAATTCAAGCCTGGCATTACAAGCGGTTGCCCATGTTATCAGAGGACACGAACATGAAATTCAAGTCGAAGGGCATACCGATAATTTGCCCATTCATACCGAACATTTTCCGTCAAATTGGGAATTGTCGGCTGCTCGTGCAAGCAGCGTGATTAGATTGTTTATTGAAAACGGTGTCGAGGCAAAACGGCTTACTGCTATCGGTTATGGCGAGAATCGCCCAATCGAGGGGAATGATACACCGGAAGGTAGAAAAAGAAACCGCCGGGTTGCTGTAATGATTCTGTCAACGGATGCGGATAAGGTAACCGAGCTGCCAATAGCCGAAGAAGAAGTCAGTGGAACAGACTAGTCTACTTTCGTTTGATGGCAATTTTTATATATCACGCTTAGCGGCTTGCCAAGTGAAGTAGTCATGGTCTAGGCATCTGGTTTAAATGCTTTTAGAATATCAGGCATTAACCGCAAAATTAATTCATTCAATCCCATCTCCCATCCCATCATCGGTATTTCTGCATACAGCAACTCGTTTATTAGAATAAACGCTGCGCAACAATTTTTAAGATTATTAGGTTGTTAATGAATTTCCACGGCTTTTAAAAATGCACCAAGCGATGTATTAAACATCGCTTGGGCAAGTCGGAGGAAGAGAGTGAGTTGCAAATTGGGAATTTGCCATCGAAGTTTTTTATATTTCGAATACGAAGCCCTGCTCCGTTTAGGAAATTTTATCCGACGAACTAAGAGGAATTATCGGTGATCGGTGCGTGAATGACAATGCGGCAAATTGTCGCATTATTCTCATTTTCAAGGAAAATTGGCGAATTTATAACACGTTATTGCGAGAGTTTCTAGGAGTTAAATGTGTCGTGAACAATCATTACTTGAATTATTCTTCTTTACCCTTATATTAAATCTACTTTTCTAAGGAGGCCAAAGTGCAAGCGGAAACAATTAAAGAACATTTAAATTTTCAAACTGAAGCCAAGCAGCTGTTGAAGCTAATGATTCACTCTTTGTACAGCAACAAAGAAATATTTTTACGTGAGCTTATTTCTAATGCTTCGGATGCTGCGGATAAACTGCGTTTTGAGGGACTTACCGATCCTGCATTATTTGAATCCGATTCGGACCTTAAGATACGTGTGAGCTATGATAGCAATGAGCGCACGATTACAATCTCCGATAATGGCATAGGTATGTCAAGACAGGAAGTTATCGATCATATCGGTACGATCGCTAAATCCGGTACGCGGGAATTTTTTAATTCATTGACGGGCGATCAGGCCAAGGATGCTCATCTGATTGGACAGTTTGGCGTTGGATTTTATTCAGCCTTTATTGTTGCTGATAAAGTAACCATTAATACCCGCCGCGCAGGTTTGACTGCAGAACATGGCATTCGCTGGGAATCTAGCGGAGAAGGCGATTACACGCTGGAAACGATTGAGAAATCAACACGCGGAACTGAAATAATTCTTCATTTGCGTAAAGATGAAGATGAATTTCTCAACGGTATGCGAATTCGCACCATTATTCGTAAATATTCAGACCATATTACGCTGCCCATCGTAATGAGGAAGGAAGAATGGTCACAGGAAGATAAAAAAAACAAAATTACGGATGAAGATGAAACCATCAATCAAGCAAATGCCTTATGGGCTCGTCCGAAAAGCGAAATTACAGCTGAGCAATATCATGAATTTTATAAACACGTAGCACATGATTTTGAGCCACCACTGGCTTATTTACATGCACGAGTGGAAGGCAACCAAGAATATACACAGCTACTTTTTATTCCGACACGGGCTCCATTTGATTTATTTGACCGCGAACGGCGTCATGGGATTAAGTTGTACGTTCAGCGCGTATTTATCATGGATGATGCTGAGAAATTGCTACCCAATTATCTGCGTTTCGTGCGCGGTGTGATCGATTCGAACAATCTACCTTTGAACGTGTCGCGTGAAATTCTGCAAGAGTCTAAAGATATTGACACGATTAGGGCCGGTGTAGTCAAAAAAGTTTTGGGTTTAATCGAAGATTTGTCTAAAAATGAAGATGACAACGGTAAAGAAAAATATAAAACTTTTTACCGGGAGTTTGGCCAGGTACTTAAGGAAGGTGTGGGGGAAGATTTTGCAAATCGAGAACGCATTGCCAAGTTGCTGCGTTTTGTTACTACTCAAAGTGATAGTGATGAACCGTCTGTATCCTTGGAAACGTATGTGAGCCGAATGAAAGAAGGTCAGGAAAAAATCTATTTCGTTACAGCGGACAGTCTCAAAGCAGCAAAGAGCAGTCCTCATTTGGAAGTATTCCGGAAGAAAGGCATCGAAGTAATATTGCTGTTTGATCGAATCGATGAATGGCTTGTGTCAAATCTTACAGAATTTGAAGGCAAAGCTCTGCAATCGGTTGCTAAAGGCGGATTGGATCTTGGTAGCCTGGAAGATGAATCTGAAAAAGAAGAAAGAGAAAAAGAAACAAATGCTTACCAGGAACTAACCGATAAAATGAAAGAAACGCTTGGTGAACAAGTAAAAGATGTTCGCATCACTTTTCGGTTAACGGAATCCCCTGCCTGTCTTGTTGCCGATACTTTTGATATGGGCGGTAACTTGGAGCGGCTGCTGAAATCAGCAGGACAGAAAATCCAGCATGCCAAACCTATTCTTGAAATTAATCCGCATCATCCGATGGTGCAGCGATTAAAAACTGAAGTGGATAATTTTGATGATTGGAGTCAAATCTTATTTGATCAGGCGTTGCTTGCCGAAGGTGGTCAGTTAGAAGATCCTGCGGCATTTGTAAAGAGACTCAATGAATTACTATTGTCGAAAACTTAAATTTTACTAAACTTACAAACACTTCCGGCATAAATCCTATAACTCCGGAAGTGTGAAATTTACTTTGCTTTTTGAAACTTCTATTTATTTTTAATGTCAATTTCGAGGTGGAGCGAATAGTCGAAAATAATTTTGTAAATATTGACTTACATCGGCAATGGTTAAATCAGTAAATTCTCAACAAATAAAAACAATTAAAATTTATCAAGCAAAATTGGTGGCGCCATTTGCAGTGTTGGGAATTGTTACTGAGGAGGATTGGTTGACTGATATTGAATATTTACCTAAGGACACCGAACCGTTGGCGCCGCAAAATTATTTGGCAAAAGAAGTGTGTAGGCAATTGCAAGCTTATTTATCGGAGCCCGGTTTTAAATTTGATATAAATCTGCATCTCGGTGGAACGATACATCAACATAGGGTATGGGAAGTAATTCAGACCATCCCAAGTGGAAAAACAAGCAGCTATGCCGATATTGCGGCACAGTTGCATTCTGCTCCCCGAGCGGTAGGTAGAGCATGCGGGGCCAATCGATTGCCGATAATCATTCCCTGTCATCGAGTTATCGCTAAAAACGGTGGATTGGGTGGTTTTATGAATGCAAGCGATGGAAACCCATTAGAAATCAAAAGGTGGTTATTACGACATGAGAGTGCTTGATTTAGATGCAAATCTGCTGGATGAATTTTCCGACGCATTGTGGTTGGAAGATGGCTTATCGCGTAATACGCTTGATAGTTACCGTAATGATTTAAGGCTTTTTAGTGAGTGGTTGAGGGAAAATAATCAGGAAAATAAGGTGCTTACGGACGCCACACATTCGGATTTGTTGGATTTTTTAGCTTCAAGGGTATCCGCCAAGATCAAAGCGAGTACAACGAGTCGGGAATTATCGAGCTTAAAGCGATTTTATCGCTTCTTATTGCGGCAAGGAAGGATTGCTATAGATCCAAGCCTAAATATTGAGACGCCTAAATTGCAACGCCGGTTACCTGATAGTCTTACGGAGAAAGAGGTGGAATTGTTGCTAAGCGCTCCAGATCTTACACATTCCCTCGGTTTGCGTGATCGTGCAATGCTCGAAGTCTTGTATGCCAGTGGTTTGCGCGTATCGGAATTGATTAATTTAAGGTATTCGCAAGTGAGTATGGATATGGGCGTACTGCGTGTCATGGGGAAAGGTAGAAAAGAACGCTTGGCACCTTTGGGTGAAGAATCTCTGGATTGGTTAAATCGTTATACCAAAGAAGCCAGGCCTTATCTGCTGAATGGTATTATCACAGATACAATATTTGTAACGACACGTGGTGCTGCGATGACACGCCAGGCCTTTTGGTATCTCATCAAACGTTATGCACAATTAATAGGTATTACCAAGCAGTTGTCCCCTCATACGTTACGTCATGCATTCGCAACCCATCTGCTCAATCATGGCGCGGATTTGCGGGTGGTTCAATTATTGCTGGGTCATGCTGATATTTCGACTACACAAATTTATACGCATATTGCGCGCGAGCGTCTGAAGCAATTGCATGCCAAACACCATCCGCGTGGTTAACAACTGCAGAGCTGGCTATTTTCTTGACCAAAGAATATACAGTGCAACCATTCCGAGACTAACGAAAGCAATAAGAGACCAATCCGGGATCGTCAGCGCCAGAATTTTCCAATCCACATCGGCACAATCTCCATTCGCTTCAAACATTCCTGGCCACCAATCGGCAATAGGTAATGTATTGAGAAAAGCTTCTTCCGGACTAATGCCACATTCAAATGATTGCGGAAAACGTATCAACCAGGCATGCCGTGCAGCGATGACCGCTCCAGTCAATGCAAACATGCTCAGCAAGAAACCGTAAATCCGGCGTGCGATAATGTTGGGATCGTGAAGAAATGCTGTACAAGCGGTTAATCCTAATAACCAGTAAGCGAGCCGTTGCGCTACACACAATGGACATGGAAGAAGTTTTTCGACATGCTGTAAATATTGCGCATAACCCAGAAGGCCGATGCAACTGAGCAAAATAAATAAAAATAATAATCTCATTTTCCTTTTCACTTCGTGTTTCTTATCAATTTAATTGGTTCTGCAATTTATCCATTTAGTGTTTGTGGATTACATACAATTTGCTATGATGAATAAAATTCAGCTTGCTGGATAATTATAGTAGCACTGGAATTCCTTATTTAATTACTAATCTTGGAGAATAACTATGCAGATGAAGAGATATGTTGCAATTCTGATTGCCACTTTTGCTTTTACTGTTTCAACTGTATCCGTTGCGGAATTAGGTAATATGGATCAAGCTGAAGCCAAGGCGAAAACTAAATTTGATCATATCGGATTAGCCGAACTATATGAAAAAGAAGCTAAGGAAATGAGTGCAAAAGTAGAAGAGCAAAAACAGTTGCTAAAAGAATATGAGGAACATAGCGAATATTATGGTAGGGAAGGTCAGGATTTTCATGCGCATCATGAAGCGTTATTGCGTAAGTATACGAAAGCGGTAGAACGTAATAATGAAATGGCTGCTGCACATCGAAAAATGGCGGAGAGAGGTAAGTAAGTCCTCTGCTGATTTTATTGGCTTGCAATCGTTATTCCATATCAAATTCAGCAGACGCTGAATTTGATATTTACGAATAAAGGGCCGAACCGGTCACTATAATCGTATAGATTGTACATTTTCTTTCCAGATGGCATAGGCAAGCAATCCCCATGCGCTTAGAAACGAAACGCCGCCAAAAGGTGTGATCATACCAATTCCACGCATCCCGGTCAGACTAAGCACGTAGAGGCTGAAACTGAATAAAATAATGCCGGTCATCATTAACCAACCGGATATTGGAATTAAGCGGGACTTGGGGAAATGTAATAAAAGAAGTCCGATCATGATAATTCCGAAAGCGTGATAAAAATGATATTGCACACCCGTGTGATAAACCGTCAGCATTTCGGTCGATAATATTCTCTTCAAACCATGCGCACCGAATGCGCCCAATGCAATACAAAATAATGAATTCAGTATGCCCAATATTAGAAAATTTTTTGCCATCGACAATCCTGTTCTTGTGAAGTAAATTGATTCTGATTTGTTTGTTGGTTAAGAATTTTTGGTTATTGTGACATCTGCTTCGCACACACCGTGCGCGAATTTTACTCGAATTCTATCACCGGGATCGATTTGTTTGCTGTCGAGGATGATTGTGTTGTGCATAGAATAAGTAATACTATAACCCCGCTCTAATACTGACTGCGGATTGAGTTGAGATAACTTAGCTTGCAACAGCTGTATTTTGCCGGATAAGGTTAAGAGATAGCGAGCGTATTCATGCTGTATGCGTAAGTAAAGCTCTTTTTGTCGCTGTTCCAATTGAGAGATGCTGGGACTGACAGCGATAATTCTCTGAGTAAGTTCAATCAATTTCCATTGATTCTTTTCCGTTTGATGTTTCGTGGTCTTAATAAATCGATCCTGTAAGTGATGTAATTGGATGACTTGTTGTTTTATGCGATCGCCGGGATAAATGAGCCGGTGCGACCAAATATCCATTTGCTGCATGGCGTTTTCAATGCGGTGCCAAGCAGTACGATATAGACGATGATGAAATGCATCTAATCGATGACTTAATTCAGTACGGTCTTTGCTAGCCAATTCCGCAGCGCTGGTGGGTGTGGGGGCACGCACATCGGCAACAAAATCAGCAATGGTAAAATCAGTCTCGTGACCGATTCCAGCAATAATGGGTAATGCACAAGCGGCGATAGCGAGCGCTACGATTTCTTCATTGAATGCCCATAAGTCTTCAAGACTGCCACCGCCACGGCATAGTATTAATACATCGCATTCCGCTCTTGCGCATGCTGTTTTTATCGCATTAGCGATACTAATGGCTGCTGTTTTTCCTTGCACCGGGGTGGGATAGATAATGATCGGCAACCACGGCATCCGGCGTTGCAATGTCGATAAGACGTCACGAAGCGCGGCAGTATCGAGAGAAGTAATAATGCCAATTTGTTTTGCATAAGCAGGTAAAGTTCTTTTTCTCGCAGCGCTAAATAATCCGGATCTTTCAAGCTTTGCTTTTAGCTTCTCAAATGCTTCATATAATTCGCCAAGTCCGGCACGCCTCATGGTTTCGATGTTCAATTGAAAATCACCGCGTGGCTCATACAGAGTGACTAATGCGAGTACCTCGACTTGCATGCCATCCTTGGGTCGCCAATCAATATACTGATTTTTATGACTGAATAAAACGCAGCGAACTTGTGCATTGACATCTTTAAGAGAAAAATACCAGTGCCCGGATTGATAGCACTTAAAATTAGAAATTTCACCCTGAACCCACAATAACGGCATATTCTGCTCCAGTAGCTGCTTGGTAACGTGGTTCAATTCGGTGACAGTCAACATATTTCAGTATTCGATGGAATTTAAGCAAGTAGATTTCATATTTTTTACAATAACCCATTCTTTTCAGAGCAGCATATCATGCACAAATTTCGCTAAAGTTAGTGGTGTTTTATTGTAACTTGTTGTTTAATAAACATTTGATTGTGGATTAATAAATAATCAGGTTAAAAAAATGATTTGAATCTACCAACTTAATAGGCTTATTCGTAATAAACTCACAAGGTTATCCACAGAAATTGTGGATAGAAAACTAAGAAATGATATGTTGTTGAAAGTACACGATAAGATGCAATATCACATGCAAAATTAGTTAGCTAATTATAAAATAAGCAAATCGTCAGGTAATATCCTAACTTCTGTAAATGATACCTGGATTTCATGGTTTGTAAGGAGAGTGTTAAGTGTTATCTTTGATTCAAGCGGCTGGTTGGCCGATTTGGCCAATTATTTTTGCTTCCGTAGTTGCTGTCGGCATTATTGCTGAACGGATGTGGACCTTGCGTTTAAGCGTTATTTCACCAAAGGAGTTATTACCTCGAATATTAAATGAATATAAAAGAAATGGTGTAAATCCGGAGATGATAGCCCGACTTCAGCAGCACTCGCCATTAGGTGAAATATTGGCCGCTGGACTCAAAAATGTAAAAAGCTCTCGTGAAATCATGAAAGAATCGATTGAAGAATCGGGTCGGGTCGTGGCACATGAATTAAATCGTTATTTGACGACCCTGGGGACCATCGCTGCGCTAAGTCCTTTAATGGGGTTGTTCGGTACTTTGGTTGGAATGATTGAGATTTTCGGATCAAATTCACCGACTGGCAGTAATCCTGCGCAGTTGGCCTATGGAATTTCTGTAGCGCTTTATAATGCAGCTTTTGGCATACTTGTTGCCATTCCAAGTATGATTTTTTATCGCCATTTTCGCGCAAAAGTAGATGGTTTTGTATTGGAAATGGAATTGCAAGCCTTGAAACTCATAGAGATTGTGCATGGTGAGAGAGAAAATTAAACCCGGATGATCGGATATGATGAGTTTGTCCTAATTAAATACTTACAAAACTTGGATAGATTGATCGATTTAAGATCAATTTGATTTCTACAACTATTTGAATTAACAGAAATAGCTTGCAAGCGGGGATTTTCCATGAGTAATCGACTTAACCTGGTTACGGGTGGGGGTGGTTTTATCGGCTCACATCTGGTTAAAGCGCTACTAAAGAAAGGCGAAGCAGTCAGAGTATTGGAGCTGCCGGGTGTGCCTGTGCCGGGAAATGTTGAGGCAATCTATGGCTCAATATGCGATGACAAGGTAGTCCGGGAAGCACTTAAGGGCGTGGAAAGGGTCTATCATTTAGCTGCAAATCCAAATTTATGGGCGCAGGATAAAAAGGACTTCAATGCTGTTAACTTCGAAGGAACCCGGAGAGTCTTTGCTGAAGTAGCAAAGCTCGATGTGGAAGTTGTAGTGTATACTTCGACCGAATCCATCTGGAGTGGAAAGATAGCAAAATTCGATTGGGGCCATGCAGACAAAGAACTTAGATTCAATGAGAAATCCGGGCCTTATTGCCGTTCAAAATTTCTCGCTGAACAAGAGGCCTTCAAAGCTGCCCAGGCAGGCGTACCAGTTGTCATTGTTGCGCCTACTTTGCCGATTGGTCCAGGGGATCGCTCCTTAACTCCGCCAACACGTATGATACTGGATTTTATAAATTGTAAAACTCCGGCTTATTTGGACTGTGGTTTTAATTTGGTAGATGTGCGTGATGTGGCGATAGGACATATTCTTGCGGCTGACCATGGAATTCGCGGCGAACGGTATGTTTTGGGAAATGAAAATTTGACCTTGAGTCAACTGCTGATTTGGATTGAAGAAATTACGGGATTGGCAATGCCGAAGAGGCATGTGCCTTACTGGCTTGCTTTGGTAACGGGAATGATATCAGAGCTGCTAGCGGATTATGTGACGCATCGTCAACCTCGTGCTCCGTTAACAGGTGTCCGTTTGGCGCATTACCCGATGTACTCGGATAGTTCAATGGCGGTAGATCAACTTGGTTTTCCGCAAAATCCGGTGCGCAAAGCGTTAGCTGATGAAATTAATTGGTTGTTAAATAACGGACTGATACAGCAGCATTTGCCTTTGATTCAGACACAAAGAGGATTGAAGATTTAGTTGGTATTTCTACAATTAATGAAAAAAAATTTTAATTTCTTAAGCTTTAGTAACCCGATAATAACAAATAACCGATTGATTACTATTGTTATATTTTTTTGTGCTATGGTGTTGCAAGGTTGTGCAGCACCATCAAAAACCGGTAATACGGATATCGATCCGGTTGATCCACATGAAGAAATCAATCGCGCTTCCTATAATTTTACTGACAAAGTGGATCGTGCGGTGTTTGAACCCGTTGTTAACGCTTACATCGATTATGTACCTGATGCAGCCCAGCGGTCGATTGGTAATTTTTACGATAATCTGGGGTATCCCAATGTTGTTCTCAATTCGTTCTTGCAAGGAAAAGTAAAACAAGGATTTCAAGATACCTTGCGTTTTGCTATTAACTCATCAATCGGCATGTTCGGGCTTTTCGATATGGCTACACATATGGGATTGCAAAAGCATGATGAAGATTTTGGGCAAACTTTGGGCGTATGGGGAGTAAATCCGGGTTCTTATTTGTTTATTCCCTTGTTGGGTCCAAGTAGTCAGCGCGATGTCACCAATATCCCATTTGGTTTGGTAACGAACGTGCTATTTTACGCAGGACTGGCGGTGGGCACTTCATTTGCCGCGCCTTTAACGATTCTCGGTGCAATCGACAAGCGCGCACGCTTGTCGGGTCCTATGCGTATTCGTGACGAAGCGGCATTGGATCCTTATTTGTTTGTTCGCGAAGCTTCTATACAGCAACGTGAATTTCTAATTCATGATGGCAATTTACCCCTAGATCTTTATTACGAGCCATTTCAAGACAATCCTTTTGAGAAGGGCTCAAAAAAGAAAAAAAATAAATAATGGGAGATACGGAAATAATTTGTAAGCGAAAGTGTATCGATTCTGTGTGACTGTGATCGATAGAGTGTTTTATATGAAAGATAGTAGAGCTGGATGGGGATGGGTATATACTACATATACTTATTTGAAAATTAACGGATAGAATGCTTGGGAGTCTATGGATAGTTTTTATAGAAAATCGAACTTGGCGCAACAACAAAGCAATGAAGTCATTAGCAACGTAACGCCTGTGTCATCAACTGATGTAGAGTCGAGCTTGGAAGAAGTACGAGTTGCTGATCTGGATGAAAAATTTTCAAACGCGCGTTCGGCTATTCTGGCATTGCAGAATCCTGATGGGCATTGGTGTTTCCCATTGGAGGCAGACTGTACGATTCCAGCAGAATATATTTTGATGATGCATTTTATGGATGAAGTGGATGTCATTCTGGAAAACAAAATTGCACGTTTTATCCGTGATAAGCAAGATATGAAGCATGGCGGATGGCCACTGTATTACGGCGGTGCGTTTGATATCAGTTGTACCATTAAATCGTATTATGCACTCAAATTGGCAGGGGATTCTCCGGATGCACCGCATATGGTGCGTGCCCGCGAAGCTATTCTAGCGCGCGGCGGGGCAGCAAAAGCCAATGTTTTTACTCGCTTGTTATTGGCCATGTATGATCAGATTCCCTGGCGTGGAGTGCCGGTGGTGCCATCCGAGTTGGTATTGCTGCCACGATGGTTTCCTTTTCATTTAAGCAAGGTTTCATATTGGTCGCGCACAGTGATGGTACCACTGTCGATCTTGTGCACTTTAAAAGCGCGCGCAATAAATCCGCGCCAAGTGAATATTCGCGAATTATTCATTGTGCCGCCAGAACAAGAAACGGATTATTTTCCCAAGGCGGATACACTGCTTAAGCGTTTTTTCATGCTAGTTGAGCGTAATTTGTCTCGATTGGAACCTCATTTGCCCCAATCCATTCGCCAATACTCAATGCGCCGTGCCGAAAATTGGACGCTGGAACGACTAAATGGGGAATGTGGCATAGGTGCGATTTTCCCTGCAATGGTTAATGCTCATGAAGCATTAACCTTATTGGGCTACAAATACGATCACCCCAATCGCGTGCAATGCCGCAATGCGCTTCGCGGATTGCTGATTGACGAGGGTGAACGCGCTTGGTGCCAACCTTGTACATCCCCGGTTTGGGATACTGTCCTGACAAGCTTGGCGTTGCAGGAAGATCCGACAACGGATCAGGAACCGGTGTTAAAAGCACTGGACTGGTTGATTGAACAGCAGGTTCTGGATGAACCGGGCGATTGGCGCGATAAATGTCCGGATTTGCCGGGCGGCGGCTGGGCATTTCAATATGCGAATCCGCATTACCCGGATTTGGATGATACCGCCGCAGTGGCTTGGGCTTTAGATCAGGGGAGTATGGAGCGGCACCAGAACGCTTTAGAGCGGGCGGCTAACTGGCTAGCGGGTATGCAGTCGACTAACGGCGGTTTTGCTGCATTCGATATCGATAACGTTTATCACTATCTCAATGAAATTCCATTTGCCGATCATGGTGCATTAATCGATCCGCCTACCAGCGATGTGACTGCGCGTTGCGTTGGTTTGCTGGGAAAATATGGCAGACACCAGCATGAAGTATGGCGAGGTATCAGTTTTTTGTTACGGGAGCAAGAAAAAAACGGTTCATGGTTCGGACGTTGGGGTACCAATTATATTTATGGTACGTGGTCCGTGCTGGAAGCATTCCGACTGGCGAAGTTCGATATGCAGCATAGTTCGGTGCGCCGAGCGGTACAGTGGCTCGAATCGGTGCAAAGAGCGGATGGAGGTTGGGGTGAAACCAATGATTCTTACTTGGATGCTAATCTGGCAGGACAATTTGCTGAAACCAGCACGGCATTCCAGACAGCCTGGGCTGTACTGGGTTTAATGGCTGCCGGCGAAATCAATAGTGAGCCGGTGCGTAAAGGCATTAACTACATACTGCGCAATCAAGCAAGCGATCATTTGTGGGAGGAGCCTTGGTTTACTGCACCCGGATTCCCACGTGTTTTCTACTTGCGTTATCATGGTTATTCGAAGTTTTTCCCAATTTGGGCATTGGCACGATATCGCGCCATGACTAAAACTGTGGCCACGTGCATCTAATTGGCGTAGTGACTGCATTAAGGGCTGAGGCCAGTTGTATCGTATCAGCTCGTATCCCGTTCGACGAAAGTGTGCGAATCAATGCGCATACCATTTTATGGCTCAGTGGTATGGGTGCAACAGCAGCACACAACGCGGCAAAAGGTTTATGTCAGCACGGTATTACTGCATTGGTTAGTTTTGGTGTGGCCGGTGCATTGGATCCCAATTTGAAACCCGGTGATTTGGTCTTGCCGGATGCGATTTATGCGAACCAACAATGGCCGGTTAATTTAGCATGGCGTGATCGCTTGCAACAGAAACTTGCGATCGATATTAATGTGGTTAATGGCGTGTTGGCTCATAGCCGAGAACCCTTGACAAGCGAAAAAACAAAACAGGATTTGGCGCAAGCAACGGGTGCTTGCGCGGTGGATATGGAAAGTGGCGCGATTGCAGCGGTAGCGGCAACCGCCAGCATCCCGTTCATAGCCGTGCGTGCGATTATCGATCCCGTGCAATTCTCACCACCGCAAGCGCTGCTTAGCGCAGTATATCCCGATGGCCGTGTCAATCCTATTCGAATTATGACGCTATTGCTAAATCGCTCAGTTCATTTCAGTACGCTGATACAAATGGGGGCGGGGATGCGTGCGGCACGCAAGACATTATCACGAGTGATTCAATTGGCTGGATCTAATATGACGAGTCAGATTCCAGATTGATGGACATATCAATTCTATATTGACTGCGCTTGCAGTTGCAGTGCCGCTAAACGTGCATACAAACTACACGATTGCAATAGTTCCGCATGCGTGCCTAGTGCGTCCAGATAGCCGTGATTCAATACGGCAATACGGTCGGCAGACTGAACTGTAGCCAAGCGGTGTGCAATCACGATAGTGGTACGATTGCGCATCAATTTATGCAGTGCTTGCTGCACCCAATATTCGCTTTGCGCATCCAGCGCGCTGGTGGCTTCATCCAGTATTAGTATTGGCGCATCCGCTAACACTGCACGTGCAATGGCGAGCCGTTGTTTTTGACCACCCGACAGACCTAAGCCGGAGTCCCCTAAAAGCGTGCGATAACCTTGCGGCAGTTTGCAGATAAATTCATGAGCATGGGCTGCTTCGGCGGCAGCTTGCACTTCCGCATCGCAGGCATCAGGGCGTGCGTAGCGCAGGTTATCGCTGATAGAGCCATGAAACAGTACGGGATTTTGTGACACCAAGGCAAAGCAGCGACGCAAGGCAAAAAGATCCAAGTGTCGAATATCGATTCCCTCTAACTTAATGCTACCCGCCTGGCAGTCAAAGAAACGCAGCAATAAATCGAATAAAGTAGATTTCCCGGCACCGGAAGGTCCAACCAGCGCCAGTGTCTCCCCAGCCCGGATGGTAAGCGTCAAGTGATCGATAGCCAATATTTCCGGGCGGGAAGGGTAAGCAAAGCATAACTGATCGATCTCGATATTGCCGGAAACTTTTGTTAGAGGTCGAGGGTATTGAGGGGACTGAATAAGATTTTTTGCATGTAATAATTCCATTGTTCGCTCAGCCGCGCCGGCAGCACGTTGCAATTCACCGATCACTTCCGAAATGGAAGCAACGGCGGAGCCGACAATGACGCTATAAAAAACAAACGCTGCCAGTTCACCCGCACTGATGCGGCCTTCGATTACATCCATACCACCCACCCACAACATCAATCCGACAGCGCCGAGCACCAGCATGATGACTAAGGTAATCAATAAGGCGCGTTGGGTAGTACGTTGCTTAGCCACGGCAAACGCATCTTCCACTTGATCATGAAATTGCCGTTGATCGATGAATTGGTGATTATAGGCCTGGACGGTTTTAATCTGGCCAAGCACTTCGCCGACATAAGCGCCCACCGCGGCAATTTTGTCCTGACTCTGGCGCGACAAATGCCGTACCCGGCGGCCGTAAATCAAGAGGGGAATGACCACGAGTGGCACGCAAATCGTCACCACCGCAGTTAATTTCGCATTGGTGATGAATAACCAGGCAATGCCACCCAGCATCATGATCAGATTACGTAGTGCAAATGAAACGGATGAGCCGATAACGGTTTGCAATAATGTCATGTCGGCAGTCAGGCGCGACTGAATTTCAAGGCTGCGGTTTTGCTCGAAAAAACCGGGATGCAAGTGGATCAAATGATTGAAAACTTTGCCGCGGATATCCGCAATAACTCGTTCGCCCAGCCAGGTAACCCAGTAGTAACGGGCAAATGTACCGATGGCCAATGCCATCACCAGCAATAGAAATATTGCGACATATTGACTCAGCAGTTCTTCCGATTGTGTTGCGAACCCTTGATCGATCAGCAGACGGATGCCTTGTCCGATCGACAGAGTGATCGTTGCAGTAAACAATAACGCCAGCAAGCTGTAGCAGACTTGGCGTTTATATGGTGCAATAAACTGTGCAGCATCCTTGATGGCTTGCCAGCGCCCTCGCGCAGTATCGGTATAGATGGACATGTCGGCGAATCTAATCAGGACAGGAAGTATTTTTTTTCCATTCTCAACGCATCGTAACGCATTCATCCATTGCTCGAGTTTCTGGGTTGCAGGTGGATTTGCATTGATTAACGTGCTGCAGCCGCGAGTGCTTGCTCTAAGTCTTCCAGGATATCGTCGATATTTTCGATACCGATGCACAGGCGAATCATGTCTGCTGTGACGCCTGCGTTGACGAGCTCGGTTTCCGTCAGTTGGCGATGTGTCGTCGATGCCGGATGCGCTGCCAAAGATTTAGCATCCCCGATATTGACCAACCGCTTGAACAATTTCAGTGCATCATAAAATTTCACACCGGCTGCAAAACCACCTTTGATACCAAAAGCCAACAGTGCTGAAGGTCGGCCTTTCATGTATTTTTGGGCGAGCGCATAGTAATTCGAAGACGGTAAGCCGGCATACCTTACCCATGCGACGTTCGGATGCTTTTCTAAATATTGCGCCACTTTTAAGGCATTCTCTGTATGCCGCTCCATACGTAATGATAAGGTTTCGATACCTTGCAGGAAGAAAAAAGCGTTCATGGGCGACATGGCTGAACCCGTGTTACGTAAGGCAACTGTGCGTACTCGTCCGACATATGCGGCCGGACCCAATTCCTGTGTGTATACTACGCCATGATAAGCCGGCTCAGGGTTATTCAACATTGGAAAACGATCGGCGTGTTCAGCCCACGGGAATTTGCCGGAATCGACGATCATGCCGCCTATCGATGTACCGTGTCCGCCCATATATTTTGTCAGAGAATGTACAACAATATCCGCACCAAATTCAAAAGGTTTCATCAACACCGGTGTCGGCACGGTGTTATCGACAATGACCGGCACACCGTGCTTGTGCGCCATGCTGCATAGGGTTTCCATATCCGGAATATTTCCCGCTGGATTACCCAATGATTCACAAAATACCGCCGAAGTTTTTCGATCAATCAAAGGTTCCAAATTTGCAGGGTTATCGTCTTTGGCAAAACGCACTTCGATTCCTAGTTTCGGCAACATGTGCGCAAACAGCGTATACGTTCCGCCGTATAGCAATGGCACGCTAACCACGTTATTGCCGGCCTCGGCGATATTGATAATCGAATAATGGATAGCCGCTTGCCCTGCGCTGAGCGCCAGAGCCGCAACGCCACCTTCCAGCGCAGCAACGCGTTGTTCCAGCACATCGTTGGTTGGATTCATAATACGCGTATAAATATTGCCGGGCACGGCAAGGTTAAATAAATCCGCTCCATGTTGCGCATTGTCAAATTCGTAGGCAACTGTTTGGTAAATGGGAACGGCCACCGATTTTGTCGTGGGATCGGTGGTATAACCGGCGTGAATGGCAAGGGTTTCGTCTTTCATGAATTAATCCTGTGGGTAGTTAATGCAAAGTGTCCGAGAAAGCTTGATAAAGTTTTACTATTAGCGTAACGAGTTTTATTCCTGATTTATTGCAACCAAGCCTATTGTTTAATCATTACCCGCACCAATAATCCTGTTCTTGTTTTATTCTGACTTCTATTAACCTATCATAAGCTTATCAAATACGAAAGCTGGAATCTGTGATATAAAAAAACAAATTATTTTTTAGTAACTTAATAAATAGGTAGAACTTCATTATGAAAAGAATCCTTATCATCATTTGCGGTGGCTTGTTTATGGCATCTTGCACATGGGTTAAAGTAACTACCGGAGGCGAGGGCGTTCGCCTGGTGCAATCGGTCAAAGCCGTTGAATCCTGCAAGAAAATAGGAACGGCCAATACGAAAGTTGTTGATCGATTCATATTCCATCGGGATGCGGATAAAGTTTCAAGTGAGTTGGCGGATCTTGCGCGCAATGAAGCGGGACTGATGGGAGGGGATACCATTGTGCCCGCTTCTGAAATTATTGATGGACGGCGCAGTTTTGGCGTTTATCGATGTTTTCAGTCAAGGTGAGAAGCTTTGTGTTGAATGGCGGGTGGCAATATCGCGATTTACTGAGGGGTATTATATTGTGTATTTATTCTGATTGGTTGGTTTTGTTCAAAACCCAGTTGTCAATCAGTTCGCGAAGTTCGTCAGGATGAGTGGCTGGGAGCCAGTGATCGGAATCGATAGTCGCAAATTCTACGTGCGGTAATTTACGCAGCAATTGCTCCGTGCGTTTTGCATCGGTGACACTGTGGCCGCTTGACTGTATTACGAGAGTTGGGCAGTGAACGCCGGAAACCGGCAGGGGGCGCAATATTTCAATAAGGTTACTTAGGTATTGCGCTGTTGGAACAATTTTTAGGTCATGCCAAGGGGAACCGTAGTCTGCCAGCATGGCTTTCAATTCGATTTGACTCGATTCCTGAACGCGGCGATCCAATACTTGTAGATCCAGGGTTTCAAGCCGATGCCGGTATAAGCCTAGCCGGTTGAGCAGTTTGACCAGTATTAATGCGATGCGCAGCAGCGGAATAAATCGCCGTAGCCGGGCGAGTATGCCGGTTACCGCTTCGGGAGCTATGGGTTCAATCAGTATTAATCCGGCGCATTGATCGGGGTAACGGGTTGCGAAGTTCAATGCAATGTTGGCGCCGAGGCAATGACCTGCAACGATAGCGCGGGATTTTTGTTCATGTTGCAGCAATGCCACAATATCTTGACTCCATTCCTCAATGCGGGCTGGGCCGCGCCAGAGCGATTCGCCATGTCCTCGCAGATCGGGTCGAAGCAGGCAATAATCGGCAAGCAGGTGGCTATGCTGGACGAAATGCCACCAGCGGGTTGAATTACTGGCCGCACCGTGTAGCAGTACGAAGGGCGTATTTTGTTGGTTTTGCGGCGGTGACCATCGCCAGTAGGTAAGGTTGACACCGTCTTTACTCTGGAAACATCTCTTTTCATCCATTTACAACCGCCCGGTTTTTCTCAGCCGGCGCTGTACCATGCGGTGATAAAGTGATGACAGGATAGACCGGATGACTGGTAGGCCGATCAGCCAAGCGAGAGGCTTAAGTATGGGTACGCGTGTCATCAGCACAATATAGGCATCCAGTTCCGAAACGATATGCTGGTGCTCATCGCGAACATGCAGCTCGGTTAGTGCTTTGCGTGGATCAATGCCGATGTCGCGCAAATGATCATCCTGGCCGGTAATATCAAACCAGCATACTTCTTTTCCGCTTTCTCCCGCCAACTTCTCATAACCTTGCCTATCCCTAACGCAAGTAGGGCAGGCACCATCGTAATAAACCGTGATCGTTTTCTTCTCTTCATTCATCATCAACTCCTACCGTGAAAAGCCATCACTTGCGAGCCTTGATTAAAATCGATTAAAAATATCAATACGGAGGCATAAAAAGCCAAACTGACTCATTAACGAATAAATAAGCTATTTAATCATTGCGTTGCGTAACTTCCACCAAATGATAACCAAATTGTGTTTTAACCGGCCCTTGCACTTCACCCACCGGTGCGCTGAATACCACGGTATCGAATTCCGCAACCATTTGTCCGCGGCCAAATTCGCCTAATTCACCGCCTTGTTTGCCGGAGGGACATAACGAATGTTGTTGGGCCAATTCGGCGAAATTGGCGCCATTTTCGATTTCCGCTTTGAGGTTGTTACATTGCTCTTCCGTTTTAACCAAAATATGACGTGCGCTGGCTCGTGCCATAAGATTCCTCCGATATTTGTCAAAAATAATGTTTCTTACGTGGTACATTTAAGCATAGAGTGGCATGCTTGTTAAAGCATTGTTTGATTTTTCATGAGTTATCATTTCAAGTATTTCAGGTAAGTTATTGTGATGAATTTAGAAAATATTTTAATGTTGATAATCAGTAGCTTTTATGCTTGAGTTACGCAATATCACAAAAGGCTACGCCGAGGGGCGCAAGGTGTTGGCGAATTTGGATTACACGCTGAATACCGGTGAATATATCGCAATCATGGGTGAATCGGGAGTGGGCAAGTCGACGTTGTTGAATCTGATTGCCGGATTGGATACACCGGATGCGGGTGAGATTCGTATCAACGGCGTTGCGATTTCATCGCTCGATGACGATGCGGCGACGAAATTGCGTCGTGAACAGTTCGGATTTATCTTTCAAGCGTTCCATGTATTACCGCACCTGACGTTAGCGCAAAATATCGCATTGCCGTTGTTATTAAACGGTGAGGCAATAGATCGTGTGGAACTGATGTTAGAACAAGTCGGATTGCGCGGCCGCGGGCATCATTTTCCGCTTCAGTTGTCAGGCGGGGAGTTGCAACGCGTGGCTATCGCGCGAGCATTGATTCATCGTCCTAAACTGGTATTGGCGGATGAGCCGACAGGTAATCTCGATCCCGATACCGCGCATGAAATTTTGCAATTGATTCGAGCGGAAATTAAAGCCAATGACGCGATGGGAATTATCGTGACCCATTCGCACGTAGCCGCTGCGACAGCGGATAGTGTGTTGAAGCTGACGGTGGAAGGTTTGCACCCAGTATGAATTTGACTGCGTTATACCGCTGGTTACTGTTGGGTGAGTGGCGAGCGCATTGGGTGCAAGTCATGGTGGCGTTGATTGCGATTGCCGTTGGCGTGGCCATGGCATTTTCCATTCACTTAATTAATACGGCCGCTTTCAATGAGTTTTCTGCGGCCAGTAAAAGCCTTTCAGGACAATCGGATTTACAGGTGCATGGCCGTAAGGCATTTTTCGATGAGGCCCTATACCCGCTTCTGGCCAACCATGACGGTGTTGCACTGGCCAATCCGGTGTTGGAACTGGATGTCGCTGTTCCGGGCAAATTGCAAAATCGGAACGATCATAAACTTAAAATTATCGGTATCGATACATTCCGCGCCATGCAGATTGCGCCTGACTTGTTGGGACTGCCTGAAGAAGGGAAAACGTTGGATCGCTTTGCCAGCGATACTATTTTTTTATCACCGGCGGCAATGGAATGGCTTCAAGTCAAGCAAGATGATTGGCTGCAATTGCACGCTGGATTGGAAACCATTGCACTACGTGTTGCCGGTGGTTTGGTACGGGCAAGGGCAGGACAGCGTATTGCGGTAATGGATATCGGCGCCGCGCAATGGCGTTTTCAACAGTTGGGTGTGTTGTCGCGGATCGAATTGAAATTACAGGATGGCATCAATCATGCGGCATTCAAAGCCAAATTGGTGGGAGAACTGGGTGAATCGTATGTAGTCACTGAACAATTGGATCAGGAGAAGCGTATTGCCAACATGTCGCGTGCTTATCGCGTGAATCTCAATATGTTGGCATTGGTGGCCTTGTTTACCGGCACTTTTTTGGTATTCTCCACGCAAGCCTTGTCCGTCATTCGACGGCGGCATCAGTTTGCATTGCTCCGTGTACTGGGTGTTACCCGGCAGCAATTGCTACGGCAAGTGGTAGTGGAAGGAATGATTCTGGGTGTATTGGGCTCCCTATCAGGATTAGTTTTAGGGTATACCATCGCAGAATTAGCTATTCAGTTTCTGGGTGGAGATCTGGGCAGCAATTTTTTTCCAGGCGTGAAACCCAGCATCCATTTTGATCCATTGATTGCTTTGTTATTCTTGAGTATTGGCATCGTAGTGACCTTAATGGGTAGCATCATACCGGCGATGGAAGCCGCGCGTGCCAAGCCTGCATCGGCATTACGCTCAGGTAGCGAAGATACGGCCATGGCGAAATTATCGGCGCCTTGGTTCGCTATCGCTTGCTTGGTGATTGCGTTATTGTTTACGCAATTGCCACCGATTTTCGAGCTGCCGGTTTTCGGATATCTGGCTATTTCATTGTTGTTGATTGGCGGCATTGCACTGATGCCGCATTTTACCGCTTGGTTTTTCTCGGTTTTTCTAACATCTATGCCGAAAAAGCACCGCAATACCGTGTTAATACTCGCATTGGCGCGTCTTGCCAATGCGCCGAATCAGGCGTCGATTGCGCTGGGTGGTATTCTTGCGAGCTTTAGCCTAATGGTGGCAATGGCAATCATGGTAACCAGTTTTCGCATTTCTATCGATAACTGGCTTGGACAGGTTTTGCCGGCGGATTTATACGTGCGTATTGTGACCAGTGGGGATCAAAGCGGATTTGAGCCTGTTGCGCAACAAGCCATTTCTGCGCTGCCTGGTTTCAATCGCATTGATTTCTTTCGCACGCAGCAATTGTTATGGGATCCGAATCGTCCTGAAATCACTTTGTTTGCCCGTCCGGTAGATCGCGCCGATCCACGTAATACATTGCCCATGACTGATGATATGCTAGCACCCGGATCAATACCGGACGATATCATGCCTGTATGGATTTCCGAAGCGATTGTGGATTTGTATGGGTATCGCGTGGGTGACAAAATAACATTGCCGATCGCTGCAACAGCCAGTGAATTTTTAGTGGCAGGCGTGTGGCGGGATTATGGACGACAATTCGGTGCGATTCAGATGCTCTTGTCGGATTATCAAAAATTGACTGGAGATTTGCGCATCAATACCGCTGCCATGTGGCTTCAGAATGAAATAACAATGGTGCAAGCGATTGATGTATTGCGGCAATTACCGTTTGGCTCGGCTTTGGAGATTGCACGGGCTAGTGATTTGCGTGCATTAAGTTTGGAAATTTTCGACCGCAGTTTTGCGGTAACGTATTTACTGGAAATAATCGCTGTTGTGATTGGCTTGCTTGGCGTCGCAGCGAGTTTTTCTGCGCAAACACTCGCGCGAGTAAAGGAATTCGGTATGTTGCGGCACATTGGTGTTTTACGCCGGCAGATTCTAGCTTTGTTGGCAGCGGAAGG
>CAADGS010000042.1 GCA_900696615.1 uncultured beta proteobacterium | reverse complement strand
GTATGCAAAATGCGCATTTATATTTTCACCATTTCAAAATCGTCTTTACGAGCACCGCATTCTGGGCATGTCCAGTTAATTGGAACATCTTCCCAGCGTGTTCCCGGCGCAATGCCTTCGTCCGGAGATCCCAACGCTTCATCATAAATATAGCCGCAAATTAAACACATGTAGCGATTGTACTCGCGATTCTCTTCGGTAGGCATAATAGATAGCAATTTCCTTTTAGGTTAAAATGATATTTTACGGTATTAATGCATGTTACAGCCACCCCCAATCGTACTTTCTTTTGCAGCAAATGATCCAAGCGGAGGCGCAGGTTTGCAAGCTGATATGCTAACGATTGCAAGTATGGGTTGTCATCCTTTGTCCATCGTAACGGCTATCACCATTCAAGACACCACCGGTGTCAACAGCGTAATGCCGCTTAATGCACAATGGATCGCCGATCAAGCTAGAACGGTATTAGAAGATATGCCGGTTCATGTATTTAAAATGGGCTTGTTAGGCAGTGTTGAAATTATCTCCGCAATTGCAGAAGTGATCTCTGATTATCCGCACATCCCCGTTGTTTTGGATCCCATTTTGACGTCTGGCCGCGGAGATGAGCTGGCGAGTGAAGCAATGATTGATGCAATGTGCACATTGCTGCTGCCTCAAGTCACGCTAATAACGCCGAATAGCCTGGAAGCCAGACGTCTTGCTCAGCAAGATGAGGATGACCTTGAATCAAGGCTGGAATTGGATCTTTGTGCAGGTCGATTACTCAACATGGGATGCGAATATGCACTGATTACAGGTACCCACGAAAATACCGAGTATGTCACGAATACATTATTTGATATGAGCGGAGTTGTGCGCATTGATGAATGGGAGCGCCTCGAGAACACTTATCACGGTTCGGGTTGTACTTTGGCGTCGTCAATAGCCGCTTCATTGGCTAATGGATTATCGTTGGTTGAAAGTGTCATCGAAGCGCAAGATTACACATGGCATACACTGCAGGCGGGATTTCGTCCCGGTATGGGGCAATATATTCCCAACCGTCTTTTTTGGGCTCAAGACAGTGAACAAGCGAATAATCGAAAGGATTAGTCATTGATAAACGGTAGAATTAGCGGTCTGTATGCGATTACGCCGGAACTTGAAAACACAGATGAATTGTTGAAAAAATCGCTGCAGGCTCTGATTGGTGGTGCGCAACTTATACAATATCGTAGTAAAACAACCGATAAAAATTTGTTGAAAGAACAAGCAACATCGTTGTTACGGTTATGTAGAAATTATGAAATACCTCTAATTATTAATGATTATCTTGATTTAGCTATGGAAATCGGGGCAGATGGTGTGCACTTAGGTCAGGGTGATTTACCGGTTGCCTACGCGCGAAAACGATTAGGGCAAGGTAAAATTGTCGGCGCTTCGTGTTATAACAACTTGAACCTGGCGCTTCAGGCTGAAAAAGAAGGTGCTGACTATGTTGCTTTTGGCGCTTTTTTCCCGTCATTGACCAAACCGGACGCAGTAGCGGTTTCGATAAATTTGATTGATCAAGCCAGAAAGCAGTTAATTGTTCCAATTGTAGCAATTGGAGGCATTCGATTGGTACATGTTAGTTCCATCCTTCAGCATGGATGCACTGCAGTTGCCGTTTGTAATGATTTGTTTTATGCAGAGAATGTCGCAGTCAGCGCAACGCAATACGCGCAATTATTTGAAAAATTTTCGCAACAATCTATAACTGATTAATTTTAATAAAAGAGTAACCAAATGACTTCACGCAATCAGCAATTATTTGAGCAATCTCAACAATATATACCAGGGGGAGTTAACTCTCCTGTCAGAGCATTTAGATCTGTCGGGGGCAATCCCATTTTTTTTCAACGCGGAAAGGGCGCTTATTTTTGGGATGTGGATGATAAATGTTACATCGACTATGTCGGATCTTGGGGACCCTTAATCTTAGGGCATGCCCATGCAGAAGTAGTTAACGCGGTTCAGATTGCTGCACAAAATGGCTTGACGTTTGGAGCACCCACTGAAGCGGAGCTGGAAATTGCAAAATTGATTTGTCAGCTTATTCCATCCATCGAACAAGTCAGATTAGTGAGTTCAGGAACCGAAGCCGGTATGAGTGCAATTCGGCTTGCACGTGGTTTTACAGGTAGAAGTAAAATTATTAAATTTGAAGGGTGTTATCACGGACACGATGATTCGTTGCTGGTTAAGGCAGGTTCTGGCGCGCTGACATTTGGTAATCCGAGTTCAGCAGGCGTTCCCGCCGAAACGGCCGGACATACCCTCGTTCTGGATTTTAACGATGTGAAAGGCCTCGAGATCGCATTCAATCAATGGGGTAAGGAAATCGCTGCGGTCATTGTTGAACCCGTTGCAGGCAACATGAATTTAGTTGCGCCTCGCGCAGATTTTCTCGCAAAGTTACAGTCTTTATGCATGCAAAGCGGCAGTGTACTGATATTTGACGAGGTTATGACGGGATTTCGTGTTGACCTTGGTTGTGCGCAAGGACTTTATCAAATTAAACCGGATCTGACTGTCTTGGGTAAAGTCATCGGTGGAGGCATGCCAATGGCCGCATTTGGAGGGCGACGGGATATTATGCAATGTTTGGCGCCATTGGGGCCTGTTTATCAAGCTGGTACGCTTTCTGGTAACCCGGTGGCTGTGGCGGCGGGACTTGCCACACTGAAGCAAGTGGTGATGCCAGGCTTTTATGAGCAATTGAAAAATCGGACCAGGCAGCTGACCGATGGCATTATGGATGTAGCAAAAAAACAAAACATAGAGTTTTGTGCACAATCAATTGGCGGCATGTTTGGTTTGTATTTTAGAAAAGATATTCCTACTAGCTTTGCCGAAGTGATGCAATGCAACAAAGAAGCGTTTAATCGGTTTTTTCATGCCATGCTGGAACAAGGTATATATTTTGCGCCGTCCGCATTTGAAGCTGGTTTTGTGTCATCTGCGCACAGCGATGTTGAATTGGATAAGACATTGTCCGCAGCCGAAAAAATATTTAAGGACTGGTGATTACGAAAGCTACGGCTGGGTTTAGAAAATAAAAGGCGGAAGAAGTACCCGCCTTTTATTTTTAAGCATCTTAATGTGAAAATTAGCGCATTGTCGAAATATAAGCGGCGACCGCACGTTTTTCCTGTCCGCTCATGCGAGTGATGACTTTATGCATCACATCATTATCATTTGCTCGGTCACCGGTATTGAAAAGGTTCAATTGAGTTATCGTATATTCTGCGTGCTGTCCGGCCAGTGCAGGATAACGTGGAGGAATTCCGGAACCATTAGGACCATGACAACTGGCACAGGCGGGCACGCCATTATTAATATTACCTCCGTGATAAAGTATTTTGCCAGTATCGATCATTTTTTCATCAGCCGGAACTTGACTTGAATTCGTTTTTTGAGCGGCATAATATTCACCCAATTTTTTCATATCTTCCGCCGAAAGTGCTGCAACCATCGAGGACATTACCGGGCTGTTGCGTTTGGCCGGTTCGCTCTCGGTTGCTTTAAAATCCATTAACTGCTTGGTAATATATTCGGCATGTTGTCCCGCGAGAATAGGGTTCATGGGAACAACGCTATTGCCATCGGCATTATGGCAGCCAGCGCATACACCCCCTGCGATCTCTTCTACCGTGGCAGGAGACGGAGGAGCCGATTCGACAGGTTCAGCAATATCCGCGTCTGTTTCCGTTTCAGCTAGAATTGCTGCAGGCAATACCAGCATTAGGAGTAAAGCCATGTTCTTGATTATTTTCATATTTGTATTCCGTATTTCAAAGGCATTTAAAAATGAGTAATGTTGATAGACAATTAACGCTGCATTTTAGCAAGGCATACGCGTGTTAACAACAAAATTAAGATAACATCAATATTTAAGATTTTTATTTTTCAATGAAAATTTTCTTTATCTTGCTGTTGATTATTAATGCTGCTGTTTATTTTGTCAGCATACAATCACGTCCTTTACAAAGTAACCGAACCTCCCCGCTGGATGAATTGAGTCCTGAAAAAATTGTTTTATTGCCCAACGACGAAAATTGTTTTGAATGGGGTAGTTTTCATGAGGATCAAATAAAGTATGCCGAAGCGGTGATCGCTGAAATAATTTCCGAGCACTATTACGAAGTTGAAGAAGCGGGCACAACCATGATGTACTGGCTTTATGTTCCGCCATTGGCAAATAAAGAAGCAGCAAGCCGTACGATCAATAAGTTGCGCAATATTGGCATTGTGAGTTTTCGAATCAAAGATAACGATCAGTGGAGAAATGCCATATCGATAGACATGTTTGCGGATGAGCAAGCAGCCATCGAGCAATTGAAAGAAATTGAAAAAAAGGGGGTTACAGGTTTGATGATCGAGAATCGTAGCGTACTGTTAAAGAAAATTATCATTTACAATCCCGCACAACAGACTAAAGCACAGCTACAAAATCTAACTGAGCAAATTGAGGGTACCCACTTAGTTCAAACGCAATGCGAACGATTATAATATGCAAGGTATGACATGAGCGTTTCGAGTTTGATATCTTGAAGTATGCCTTGAATTGAATCAATAATTAATTACAAAAGATCATAATGACGGTTTCTATAAAAACACCGCAGGAAATTGAAAAAATGCGAGTTGCTGGTCGGCTTGCTTCCGAAGTATTGGATTACATCGCACCCTTGGTTGTGGCTGGTGTCACAACCGAAGAATTGGATTTGCTATGTCACCAATACATGGTAGATGTGCAGAAAACGATACCAGCGCCGCTTAATTACGCGCCTGCAGGTCATTCACCTTATCCTAAATCGATATGTACTTCCGTTAATAATCAAATTTGTCATGGTATTCCCGGAAAAAAGAAATTAAAAAATGGCGATATTATTAATATCGATATCACAGTGATTGCTGATGGTTATCACGGTGATACGAGCCGGATGTTTTATATAGGCGACCCATCGATTCAAGCCAGACGCTTATGTGAAGTTACGTTCGAAGCGATGTGGCGGGGAATCGACCAGATAAAACCTGGCAATCATCTCGGCGATATCGGTCATGCCATTCAGAAATTGGCTGAGGGAGTAGGGTACAGCATCGTCAGAGAGTTTTGCGGTCATGGTATTGGAGCAAAATTTCATGAAAATCCACAGGTATTGCATTACGGACGGCCAGGAACCGGTATGGAATTGAAACCGGGTATGATATTTACCGTGGAACCTATGATTAATGCAGGTAAAGCCGCCATACGTCATCTCCCGGATGGTTGGACAATTACCACCAAGGACGGCAGTTTGTCTGCGCAATGGGAGCATACTATTCTTGTAACTGATAATGGACATGAAGTACTTACCTTATCAGCAGGTGCTCCTGCCAAGCCTGTCTATCGTTTTACAATTTAAAATCAATTTATTATCGGAATATTGCAAACCATGATACGAAGCAATCATCGTACGCCTTCTCAGATACGTCCCGTTACAATTACTCGCCGCTATATCAAACATGCCGATGGGTCTATTTTAATTGAATGCGGTGACACCAAAGTTGTTTGCACCGCCAGTATTAATGATCAAGTACCGCTTTTTCTAAGGGGCCAAGGTCAAGGTTGGCTGACTGCCGAATATGGCATGCTGCCGTGTTCAACGCATTCCCGTATGCAACGTGAAGCGGCTAAAGGTAAGCAATCTGGAAGAACTATGGAAATTCAGCGTCTAATTGGCCGCGCCTTGCGTGCGGTGGTGGATTTGAAGAAACTGGGAGAACGCACAATCCAAATTGATTGTGATGTAATCCAAGCAGATGGTGGAACGCGTACTGCAAGCATTACCGGTGCATTTGTCGCTTTGCACGATGCAGTGGATAAGTTAATTGATCAACAATTGATTGAATTCACACCTATTCTTGATTACGTGGCAGCCACATCGGTAGGAATTTATCAAGGTTTTCCAGTATTGGATTTAGATTATGCTGAAGACTCCTCATGCGACACAGACATGAACGTTGTAATGACCGGCGGCCTAAAAATTGTTGAAGTGCAAGGAACAGCGGAAGGAAACGCTTTTAGTCGTACAGAATTAGATAACATGTTGGATATGGCGCAATTTGGTATCCAAGAACTGATTGCAATACAAAAAAAAGTGCTGGCTGTAGATACTGCTCATCATGAATAAACTGGCAAAACTGGTCATTGCTAGCAACAATAAAGGTAAACTGCGTGAGATCGGTGAGTTGCTGGCACCGCTGGAGATCGAAGTCATGACTCAATCACAATTTGATGTTGATGAAGTTGATGAACCGCACCAGACCTTTATTGAGAACGCACTCGCCAAGGCCCGTCATGCAAGCTACTGCTCAAATCTCCCTGCTCTTGCAGATGATTCCGGCATCTGCGTTAACGCACTTGATGGTGCTCCCGGAGTTAATTCCGCGCGCTTTGCCGGAGAACCCAGGTCTGATGTCCGTAACAATTTGCAATTAATCGAGGCGCTGCACAGCAGAACTGATCGCCACGCGTATTATTACTGTGTAATCGTACTGATGCGCCATGCCAACGATCCACAGCCGATCATTGTTGACGGCTCATGGCACGGTGAAATCGTAGAGCAGCCGCGCGGTACCGGAGGCTTCGGCTACGATCCTTATTTTTATTTACCGGAACTTGATAAAACTTCAGCCGAATTATCCGCACAACATAAAAATAAAATTAGCCACCGAGGTCAAGCGCTGGCGAAACTAGTAAAAATTTTACAAGCCGATAATTTTTAAAAAGCTTCAAACTCGAAATACAACAAACAGATTTGAAGAATACGGTTTTCGAATTTTTCAGATTTATTATTTATATTTGTACAGAAACTTTCATTCATTGTTCCGCTTATTAGCCATATATATTTTCTCTGAACTGCTGCTGAATCAATTCGACTTGCTCTCGATTTTCAATCAATGCGTTGACACAATCGCTATCCAGTTTTTCTCCGGCAAGTTGATTAAGCATGTCAAATGCTTTGTCGTTACTCCAAGCGTCTTTGTACGGGCGGCGTGAGGTCAATGCATCGAACACATCGGCAACAGCAACTATGCGTGCTTCCAATGGAATTTCCTGACAGGTTTTTGCGCTGGGATAACCACTCCCATTCACAGCTTCGTGATGAAATTCGGCGATATTTTTTAAAATATCGATACCGTTAATGCGATGTAGTCCAAAATTTGAAATCAGATCGTCAATCATTTCTCTTCCTTTACGCGCATGCGTGTTCATAACCAATCTTTCGGCGCTATCCAACGGTCCGGGTTTCAATAGGATGCGATCGGGTATTGAAATTTTTCCAATATCATGCAGTGGAGAAAACATAAAAATACGTTCGATGTACACATCGTCGAGTTGGTATTTGTTCGCAAGCGATTCAGCAATTAAGCGGCTATAACGAGACATTCGATCAAGATGGCTACCTGTTTCAGGATCTCGAAGGTGGGTTATGTTGCTAGTCGTTTTAATAGCGGCATTCATCATCTTCAACGCTGACAGGTCATTGATAATCATCAGTGAAATCAGATGACCAAAAATATCCAGTATATTCAACACATTTTCATCGAAAACATTGGTCTGATAAGAATTGAAAAATAAGAAACCAATCAAATCACCTGAATGGAAAATGGGCATGGTGTAGCTTGCGGCATAGCCTTGGCGTCCGATTCTCTGTGTATGCTCATGGTTACCATTTTCAAAAGTAACTAAGTTATTGACAACGCGAGGCATGCCTTTTTCAAGAATTTCCTTTAACGAAGGAGCATCATCTAAGCGTGCTTGATAATGCGCTAATGGTTTATCATCTCCGCTGCTGTCCAAATAGGTTTTAAGTATCTTGGTTTCAGGATCATAAAGCGTAATCGCGATGCGCGATATAAACGGAAATTTTTCTTGTATCGTGCTGAGTGCACTGACAAGTTTGTCCTTCAATGGAAGTTGCTTATTTAAATCGTCAAGGTGATCGCGATGGTCAAACATAAAACCAATCCAGTGCAAGTGAAAGGCAGTTGATGATAACTATAGCTAATTTGAATTTATTTTGCATTTGATGCAAATGCAGCTTCCTGTTCTTATATTTTCGTTTGGCGGTTTGTGAATAGATAGCTATTGTTCCAAGGATATTCCATTCTGCAATAATGGATATTAATAAATTATTGCACACGCAATTGGAGTAATCGATCATCTACTGGTATACTTTGGGCGCTTTCAATGATAGTGAAGCTATCATATTAAGTTTTTTATATTTATGGCGGGCCTCCCCGCATTGCAAGATGGTGAATCTGGTCAGGTCCGGAAGGAAGCAGCCACAGCTGTTTATTGCGAGTGCCGGGGGTCTGGCTCGCCGCCAGTTCTTTATTTTTCGGGCTATTTATTAATTTAATCAGTCTCCAAGCTATTTCCAGCTCAATCAATAAAGTGCTAAGTACACAAGTCCTTGCGCGTAAGTGGCGCCCCAAAAAATTTTCTGAATTAACCGGACAAGAGCATGTAGTGAGGGCACTTACTAATGCGCTTACGCAAAACCGATTGCATCATGCTTACTTATTAACGGGTACTCGCGGCGTTGGTAAAACGACCATCGCGCGAATTCTTGCGAAGTCATTGAATTGTGAAACGGGTGTTACCGCAACACCTTGCGGAGTTTGTCCAGCATGTCAGCAGATCGATAGCGGAAGCTTTATCGATCTCATTGAATTGGATGCGGCATCTAACACGCAAGTCGATAATATGCGCGAGTTACTGGAAAATGCCTTGTACGCGCCAACCAGTTCGCACTACAAGATTTATATTATTGATGAAGCTCATATGCTTTCGAAATCGGCATTCAATGCAATGCTAAAGACATTGGAAGAACCACCTGAGCATGTCAAGTTCATTTTGGCAACCACCGATCCACAGAAAATACCGATCACGGTTCTTTCACGCTGTTTACAATTTAATCTAAAGCAAATTCCGCAACCACAGATTGCTGATCGCCTTGAACAAATATTACTGCAAGAAAAAATAGCTAATGACGCGTCATCGCTGCAATTAATCGCACGCGCTGCACAAGGCAGCATGCGCGATGCTCTCAGTTTGCTGGACCAAGCTATTGCTTTTGGCGAAGGTAAAATTGAAGAAACCATAGTGCGGGACATGCTTGGAATCGTTGATCAAGGTCATCTTTTTGATTTATTGGACGCTTTGGCACAAAAGAACGGTCCGCGATTGTTAGCATTGGCTGATGCAATGGAAGCCCACTGCTACGAATTTGACTCAGTTCTACAGGATCTGGCGACCTTATTGCATCGGATTGCGTTAATTCAAACCGTTCCACAAGCAATTAATGAAGATACCCCCGATTTTGAACGTATTGTTTCTCTGGCACAAACTTATAAACCTGAAGACATCCAATTGTTTTATCAAATCGCATTGCATGGGCGCAATGACTTGAGTTTGGCACCGGATGAATATGCCGGCTTTACTATGACGCTCATACGAATGCTGACATTTATGCCGGATGAGGGGGATGACCATCGGCAATTATCACAAGCGCCGACAACGGACAATAACCAATTTAAATTGATGGATGGCGAAGCGTGCGTAAAAATGGAACATGCTTCACAACAACCGGAGCAAGCCACTGTCATGGCTTCAGTCAACCTGGATTGGCCGCAGTTGATTCAGCACTTAAAACTAACCGGAATGGCAAAAATGTTAGCGCATCATAGCAAAGCTAAATTTCTTTCTGCGGATAAAATTGAATTGTGCGTACCGGAAATGCATAAACACTTACTGGATAAGAAATACCAGGATAAAATTCAAACACTGCTGAATAATTATTTCGGCAAGACTGTGGCGCTTAATTTTTCTATCGACAATGATGTCGCAGAGCAGATTCCGGCAGCGATAATACAGCGCCAACAAGAACATAAGCAAGCAGAAGCCATTGCAGCAATTGAGGAAGATGCTACGGTGCAAGACTTGATCGAGCAGTTCGATGCACAATTGATCGTTCCTTCAATTAAACCTATTGATAATAAAGGAGGCAGTAAAAATGAGAGGTAATATAGGGAATATGATGAAACAGGCGCAAATGGTACAAGAAAATATGCGTCAAATGCAGGAAAAACTTGCCACAATTGAAGTTGAAGGCCAATCCGGTGCCGGTATGGTCAAAGTCGTTATGACGTGCCGACATGATGTTAAAAGGGTGGATATTGATAGCAGCCTTGTCGGGGATGACAAGGAAATGCTTGAAGATCTTGTGGCAGCAGCTTTTAACGATGCAGTGCGGCGAGTTGAATCAACCACTCAAGAAAAAATGGCGGAATTTACCAGTGGATTAGGTTTGCCGGCGGGGTTCAAACTGCCATTTTAGGGTATTAGGTGCAATAGAAAGAGGGGAATTTGGTTAGCTTATGCGTTTAAAACTTAACTAATACTCACAATAACCGTTATTTTTGAACCAAGACACAGCATCTTTTAGTGCTTCAATGGCGGGGCGGTATCGATAGCCCAATTCACGGCACGCTTTTTCACTGGAGAAAAACATAAGCTTCTTAGCCATGCGTATACCATCCAATGTTGCTCTTGGTTCAGACTGCGTGACGGTGGCGATTTTTTCCATGCACCATGCTACGGGTAGCATCAAATTTGCAGGTAATTTGATACGGCTGGTAGTTACCCCGATTATTTCATCAATGCTATTCAGAATCTGCAATAACATCATGTTATCACCGCCCAAGATATAACGCTCACCATACTTGCCATGTTCAAATGCTAGTAAATGCCCATAGGCAATATCGTCTACGTGCGCAATATTTAAACCGGTATCGATATAGGCAGGCATGCGCCTGTTGATCGTATCCAAAACAATACGCCCGGTGGGTGTAGGCCGAACATCGCACGGACCGATAGGCGTGGATGGATTGACGATGATTAGAGGTAATTGATAATCGTCAGTCAACTTCTTAACGACTTGTTCGGCCTGATATTTTGAACGCTTGTAATATCCCGCAATAGTCGCGAAGTTACAAGGCGTTTCCTCATTAGCCGGAGAACCATCCGCAGTCAAGCCCAAGGTGGCAACACTGCTCGTGTAAACCATACGTTTTATACCTGCTTGTGCAGCAGCCGTAATAAGTGCCTGCGTGCCATCAACGTTAATCGCATTCATTGTTTGCGGATCAGGAACCCATAGCCGATAATCAGCGGCGACATGAAATAAATTGTCGCAGTTTTTGACAGCTCGATTAAGTGAATGCTGATCCAGCAAGTCACCTTCAGAAATTTCTATGGGTAGATTCTCAAGATTTTTCCGATTGCTGTTAGGCCTTACCAATACTCGCACTTCATGTCCGGCAGTTAATAGGCAGCGCATTACAGCCGAGCCAAGAAATCCAGTCGCGCCTGTAACGAGTGATTTCATAGGTTATCGGTTTTTTGTTTGATCATTGAACAGAATTTCTTTATGTATCTCGACATCAGGCAGATTTCTGGAAATAAGCTTAAAAAGTAATTCGAGCGCTTTATCATAGCGTGCAAATAAACTGGTAACAATGATAGTAGCTTTGACATTGCTTCGGGTGATTTTAACTTGTACGCCTTCAGAGAAGTCTCGGTTCTGGTTGATTTTGTTGAGTGTCAAGATAGCCATTCCGATCGCCCACAGACAAAAACGTCGAATCCCTGTTTCTTGAGCCGGAATCAGGCTGGTATAGTGCAAAGCATTTTGTAAATGACTTTTAGCAATCCCTAATAATTCTATCAATCCAGTCTGAAAGTTAATATCGGACATTCCAGGGCGTAGATCTTGGAGATTAAATCCATGCTTGGCGAAAATATCTTGAGGCAGCCAGCAAGCGCCGCGCCTGCGATCATCCCAAATATCCTTTAGGATATTCGTCATCTGCAGTCCTTGCCCGAAGGACACCGAAAGTTTCATCAATGCCGTTTTATGCATGTTGATTTCCGGGGAGTAATCGCAAAAAAGCTCGGTCAGCATTTCACCCACTACTCCTGCAACATAATAGCAATATTGATTCATCGCATTTAGATTATCCAATCCCTGCAGAGATTCGGTCTCCTGATAATCAGACATGCCCCGTGCCATGATACGAACACAACGCTCTAGAGCACTGCGCTGTGTAGAATTGAAACTGTGTGTAATGCGAATAATTGCTGGCGTATTTTTAATTAAATCATGTTCAGCCGGAATAGTATGGTCGGAAAGGAGAGGATATAACGTTTGCGCAAATTCCTCAGCCGATGCATGGCCGCAGACTACGTCAGCAAACATCTGCGATAGTTGCCGGGTTTGTTCAGAAGTTAAAGCATTGTCGTCTTCAATCGTGTCGGTAATACGGCATAGAAGATAGGCATTGCCGATAACACGGCATAGCGCGCCAGGTAATTGTGGAATCGTTAAAGCGAACGTTCGCGATACCCCCTGCAGGATATGATCCTGATACTGCTCATCATCCATTAAAGATAAAGTTGTCATTACTGATATATCGTAGGGCAATAAACATAATACATTAATTGTGGATGCGGACAGATTTTATGCCATGTATCACGGAAGAATCGCTTCGTTAGAGAATAATTCGTCGATAGTTTCACGCTTCCGGATAACATGAACAGTGTCTTTATCTACCATGACTTCAACAGCACGTGGACGGGTATTATAATTTGAACTCATACTCATACCGTATGCACCCGCAGACATTACAGCCAATAAATCACCCTGCGCCACGCCAAGTTTCCGGTCGTGGCCTAAAAAATCTCCCGATTCACATACCGGACCTACTACCTGATAGTTTTTGCTTGCTGTTGATGATTTGTTGACTGGAAGAATATCATGGTAAGCATCGTACAATGCTGGTCGCATCAAATCATTCATCGCCGCATCAACTATGGCAAAATCACGGTCAGGTGTATTTTTGAGATATTCAATACGCGTCAGTAGCAAGCCTGAATTGCCAACCAGAGAACGACCCGGTTCGATTAAGATGCGCTGTTTAATGTGACCAGCAGTATTACACAATGCCGTAACGTAATCTCGAACGCTTGGCGGTACTTCATCAACATATCGGATGCCCAAACCCCCGCCTAAGTCCAAATGTGAAATCGCTAAACCGAGTGATTCCAATTTCTTAAGTAGATTAAGCAGCTTGCCGCTTGCTTGCAGAAATGGTTCTAGCGTAGTCAATTGCGAACCAATATGACAATCAAGTCCAGTAAACCGGATATGCGGGAAACGTTGAGCAGATTGATAAATTCTTTCAGCTTCGTCTATCGGGATTCCAAATTTGTTTTCCTTGAGGCCAGTAGAGATGTAGGGATGGGTTTGGGCGTCGACATCCGGATTTACGCGCAAACTAACCGGAGCAATTTTGCCCATTAGTTCGGCAGTCCGGTTTAAAGCAATTAATTCGCTTTCTGATTCGACATTAAAACATAAAATATCGGCTTCTAAAGCCATTCGCATTTCATTGATACTTTTACCTACTCCAGAAAAAACGGTTTTCTTCGGGTCTCCGCCAGCCTTGATGACGCGATGTAATTCGCCACCTGAAACAATGTCGAAACCACTCCCGAGCCGCGCGAGTAAATTGAGTATGGCAATATTGGAGTTGGCTTTTACGGCATAACAAATCAAATGATCGCGATTTGTAAAGGCATGATCAAATTCCAGATAAGCCTGGGTTAAAGCAGCTTGCGAATAAACATAACAAGGTGTGCCATATTTTTCGGCTATCTGTTTTAAGGGTACTGATTCTACGAAGAGTTCGTTACCACGATAGCCAAATGCATAAGAATTGCTCATTTTTTATCAGTTTCAGTAGATGACGGACGATCGACATCATCAGCAGGCGGTAAGTATAGCGGCCCCTTCAAACCGCAAGCACTGAGAAGATAAGCAAAAGATAGGGTAATCAGTAATAAACGCACAGCAATACCTTTATAACATTGTGTTATTGGATACTAACATAAGCAGCAAACCCAGTTAATCTGACTTATGAGCATTTTTTTGAATAAACGATAGGGTTACCGGGATGACAGTTGCATGGTTAACCAATCAATTAATTCTCCAATCAATTGATTCCCTGCAGAACCGAATGCCAGAACAGCTCCGACTGCATCTGCGGTCGGGGAATCTTTTTTAATGGTGAAATCTTTTTGTGCAAGCAAATTTCGTGAGCCTCGTTCGATTAAGCTGGCACGAAGTCCGATGATTACATGACTGTCGTTGATCGTATCAAATGCCTGAATGAATTCTTCTAATTCAAGATGCAAGATGTAATCAGTTTTAGCTGCACTGCTGTTTTTGACAACTTGTTCGCCTGTATTGGTTATGATGCGGTCGCGAATAATTTGCGTCAATATGATTGCAGGCGGGGCTCTCCAGCGGCTATTGGCATAGGTATAAGCTTGCGAAGGATTGTGATAAAGCAGGCGATATTGAATCGCAGTATTATCCAGCCATGATGGCGCCGAAGCATCGACAACCAGGAGGCTTTTTGTTTTTTGGTTTAAGGAACGTGATTCATTTTGTGATCGCTGTTGCTGTATACCCAAATCATATACCGCGGTATTTGATGTTGTTGGCTTATATAAAGCAGCACAGCCTGATAGTAAATAAAAAATGGGAATCAATACAAGTGCTCTTATCATCGTACGCTTCCTGTCGGCGAAACAAAACCCGCTTCTCCAGGGCCAGGGGAGGAATTGGGACGACCAAATATCAGGCTTTGCGGATGTTCTTCTAATTGATGAAGCACCCGATCCAGATTCTTTGAATTTCGTGCAATGCTAGTACTAACGTTATGCAATTCCGGAATCGTTGCAGCCAATTCCTGGGCACTTTGGGACAAACTGTCAAAAATTCCTTCCTTTTGGTTGGCTTTGGTTGCTGCGAGATTAATTTCGCCTAACAATCGATCGAGTCGCTTAACCAAGGTTGCGGATTCGATCGTTAATTCCGTGAAGGATTGCAATATCGGTTGCAGATGCCCTGCAATGCCATCAAAATTCCTTGTTGCTTTTTCAATATTTTGTAAAATCTTTGCAACCTGCGCTTGATTCTGATCATCCAGTAGTTGGTGCATTTTTAAAACTAACTGATTGACATTGCTCAATAAGTCTTGACCATATCCTGTGACCTCATCCAGTAACGATCGGCGCATTGGGATAGGGGTATCCGGCGGCAATTGCTCATAATGCGTGCCATCATCGTTCAACTGCACATAAGCTAATCCCGTTACGCCTTGATATCCGAGCTGAGCATAAACCGATTTACTCAGTGTGACATGTTCATCAATTAGAATATGGATAAGAATTTGTCTTAAATTATTGGGGTTAAACTCAATTTTTTCGACTTTACCGATATTGACGCCGCGAAAATGTACGGCAGATTGAGGATTCAAACCGCTTACCGACTCAGTGGTAACAACCTGGTACGAATTGTATTGTATATTGCTGCCGCTGAATCGCATGGCAATCAAGGCTACAGCGATGCTTAAGATAATGACGAATAAGCCAGCTACGAGAGTATGGGCACGGTTTTCCATAATTGCTCCGGAGAATTTTTTTGTGCAAACTTGTGGTGCATACTTTTAAAGAAGCTTGCAATGAAAGGATGTTGGAAATGGCATATTTCGTCGATGGTTCCGGCAGTAATGACTTGTTGGTCAGCGAGCACAGCAATGCGATCGGATAAAGCCACTAGTGTGTCAAGGTCGTGTGACACCATTACGATAGTTAAATCCATCTCCTTGCGCAATGTTGAAATCAATTCAACAAAACTTTCACTTAATTCCGGATCCAATCCGGCTGTTGGTTCGTCTAAAAACAATAATTCCGGATCCAATGCCAGAGCACGTGCCAATGCGACCCGTTTGATCATTCCACCCGATAATGCAGCCGGCATTTTGTCAGCATGTTCCGGGTCAATCGCTACCATATTCAATTTAATCATCACCAAATCACGAATCAAATTTTCATCCAATAAATGGAGTTCTCGCAGAGGCAAAGCAATATTATCAAAAACTGTTAAAGCGCTAAATAATGCACCGTGTTGAAAAAGCACGCCACAACGATTATGAATATTTTGTTTTAGGCGATGATCCGCCAAAATTTTTACACTGCCTTGAGCAGGTTTTTCCAAGCCCAGCATTTGGCGCAGCAAGGTTGTTTTTCCGCTTCCTGAACCGCCGATAAGGGTTAAGATTTCTCCGCGATAAACACTTAAGTTGACATTTTGATGTACCACATGATTACCAAAACGAGTATGCAGTGCTTTAATTTCAATAATAGGTTCTTTCTTTTTCATCAATTTGTGAGACCTATATCAGAAAATACCACTGCAAAAATCGCATCAATAATGATAACCATAGTGATAGCAGTTACAACGGATGAAGTTGTACCAGCTCCCAGACTTTCTGTATTAGGTTTGATTCTCAAGCCGAAATGACAGGCAATGAGTGCTATGGTCATACCGCATACCACTCCCTTTCCTAACCCCAACCATAGGTTGCCGATCGGTACCGAATCCGGTAATGCCGTTATAAAATATTGATAGCTCAAACCTAATTGTAATTCTGCTGCAACCATGCCGCCAAGCAGCGCCATTGCACTGGTCCATGCAACTAACAATGGCATGGCAATTCCTAGTCCAACCACTTTAGGAAGAATCAAACGTTGACTGTGAGAAATACCCATAACGGTTAAAGCATCGAGCTCTTGTGTTACGCGCATGACGCCTAATTGGGCGGTCATCGATGAGCCAGATCGACCTGCCACCAGAATTGCGGCCAGCATTGGACCTAATTCGCGAATAATACTTATTCCCAGGATGTTGATAATAAATATATCGGCGCCAAACAATTGCAATTGCTTGGACGATAGATAGCTCAACACAATACCGATCAAAAATCCGACCAATGCTGTGATGCCAAGAGCCTGTGCACCGGTGCGGAATAAATTTGCAGAGATTTCTTTCCACGGAATAGATACAGGGTGTCGGATTAAATAATTGACATCGATAAATAATTGACCGATCAGTGTGATGAGTCCTGTTGTATGCTGCCACAACAGCAGCGCAAGTTGTCCCAAACGGGTGATGGGCCAAAGCATATCGCGATGCAAGGCCTCGGTTTGTAAACGGGGAAGGCGTTCTAATCGGTCGAGCAATATCCCATGCTCCGGACGCAATTCAATGTATTTGGGACGCTGAGCTTGCCATGCATGCCACAACATAGTCACACCAACGCTATCCATTTGCCGAATACCCGTTAAATCCCAATACAAATTCGGGTTTGTGGCCTGCCGGGATAATTCGTTTGTCAAGGCTTCCAAGTTATGTTCGAGTGCTGGCAGAGTATAGCTGCCCGACAATAGAATGCGCTGAGTGCCTTGTACGTCACTCAATTGGTACCATTGGGTTAGCTTTTGAGAAGCATGCATGCACTTGAGCTTGATAAAATGAAGAAATGCGCCAAATAGACATACTAAGCAATATCCGATTGGCAATTGTTAGCCACCTAGAATATAACCGGTTCACAGTATGCTGCATGTGTAACAGATTATTGAAAAATATTATATTGGTTCACTTAAAACGCTATTTAGCGACTTGCCAAGGGCAGACATTGTATATCTTTTTCTGCTGACAGTTGATATTGTTATTGCGATTTATTTATTTTGCCTGAGCAACTTCAGCGCGAGTTATAGCCGGATTGCTCGCAAAGTAGTTTTTTATTCCTAGAAAAACCGCATCCGCCATTTTGTTCTGGTAATGCTGCGTGCGTAATTTTTCTTCTTCCTTAGGATTACTCAAAAATGCGGTTTCAACCAAGATAGATGGAATATCCGGTGATTTAAGCACGGCAAAACCGGCTTGCTCGACATTTCTTTTATGTAAATGATTAATATCGCTCAAATGCTTCAAAACGTGCTCTGCCAACTTAACACTGTCATTAATGGTTGCATTAAGTGAAAGATCAAGCAGCAATTCTTTGATATCTTTAGATTTTGATGTGATATCAATACCTCCCATCAAGTCATTGTCAACGCTATTTTCCTTATTGGCTAGCCAACTTGCTGTTGTTGAAGTGGCACCGTGTTCCGATAAAGTAAATACCGAAGAACCATGCGCATGTGTTTTAGGGTTGGCATCCGCATGAATCGAAACAAACAAATCAGCATTTGCGCGGCGCGCATTAATGCGACGTTGCGGTAGGGAAATATAATAATCTCCATTACGCGTCAATATGGCGCGCATATTCGGTTCTTTGTCAATTCGCTCTTTTAACTTTCTGGCAATCGCAAGGGTAACATCTTTCTCGTAGGTGCCCTGATAGCCGATAGCGCCAGGATCTTTGCCACCGTGACCGGGATCGATGGCAACAATTATCATCCTAGGAATTTTTACGGGTTTACGGTTTTTTGCAACTTGCAGGCTAATTGGCTGCTTAGGGTCAATCGCTTGAGGTCTAGATGACAATTGTTCAAGCAAATTGTGTTGAATTTTTTGTTCCTTACTATCTTGCATCAGTGTGGCGACCAATTCATCCAGCTTATCCGCATCATAGCTTTGGGAATCGGTATTAGCACCCGTGCGAACATGTATATCAGTTCTTGCCGCCTTATCAGGGTGATAGATATCCAGTATCAATCGATAAGCATAATTATCTTTAGGGGCGACCACGAATGTCCGTGGCACTACATTAGCTTTGAGATCGAAAACCAGTCGAATGACATCGGGCTTAAATTGTCCGATCCGCACTTTTTGCACAAAAGGATCAATCGCGTCGATTTTTTGCGGCAATCCCGTAAGTACAGATGATAATTTGGTGTTGCTTAAATCGATAATGACGCGATGTGGATTATCGAGCATGCTTAGTTCATATTGAAGCGGTTGATTGGATTCCAAGGTAATACGCGTATAGTCGGGGGTTAAACCAACTTCGGCCGATTTGATTGTGGCATCTGCAGCTGATAAGGGTTGATGAAAAAAAATGATCGAAAAGAGGCAAATCATTGTGCAACAGGCTTTAAAGAAATTTTTTGCAATGGCAGCAAAAGTTGAGCCATTACTTGCCGTGGTTAGGCGTTGCTCTGGTACTTCCAGTGTGCTAAGCATTGTTTTCCTATTTGTGTTCCTGCTTGAATTTCGATATTTCTACCAATTGTGAGAATCTTGAAAAAGATATGTAAGTCAGCTTTGGGCAACATCTCGCCGGCTTTCTCAGGCCACTCGACTAAACAAATCGAATCGGCATTAAAGTAGTCACGAAAACCTGCTTCTTCCCATTCCAGATAATCATTGAATCGATAAAAATCAAAGTGATACAAGTATAACCTAGAAATTTTATAGATTTCAACTAAATTATAAGTCGGACTTTTAACGATATGTGTGTATCCGAGCCCGTGTAAAATACCGCGTGTGAGGGTGGTTTTGCCGGCGCCTAAATCACCGGAAAGATAAACGGTTAATCCGGCATGCAACATGGCCGCCAATTGCTTGCCAAGATTGTACGTTGCTGCTTCATCAGCCAAATAGTGAGAATAGTTTGATATGGATTCGGAGTTCATATAATAAATATTATGCAAAAAAATGCCTCTACAAAATTGCCAGATTACATAGCCTTGGCGGATACCATAAGATTGTGGAGTAAATCGCTCGGTTTTCATGACACCCGTATTGCGGATGCAAACGCAGATATGTCGGCTGTAGAAGTGGGTTTATTCAAATGGCTGGAACAAGGTTATCATGGGGATATGGATTATATGGCGAAACATGGAACAAAACGCACCCGGCCAACTGAACTTGAACCGCAAACGCGGCGCATCATTTCGGTATGCATGAATTATGCACCGCCTGCAACAAAAAATAGCTGGGAGGTTATTCATTCTGGTAATCAAGCATTTATTTCCCGCTATGCATTAGGACGCGATTACCATAAAGTCGTGCGCGCCCGTCTGCAACAATTGGCCGATAAAATCACAAACGCCATCGGCCCCTTTCATTATCGTGTATTTTCCGATAGCGCGCCGGTAATGGAAGTCGCATGGGCGCAAAAGTCAGGTTTGGGCTGGCGTGGCAAGCATACCTTGCTTTTATCTCGGCAAGCCGGATCCATGTTTTTTCTTGGCGAAATGTATGTCGACCTACCGTTGCCCGTTGATGAGCCAATAGGGGATTATTGCGGCAGTTGTTCACGATGTATCGATATATGCCCAACACAGGCGATTATTGCACCATACCGGCTCGACGCTCGGCGTTGCATTTCCTATTTGACCATTGAATTCAAAGGCAGTATTCCCGAGCCGTTACGTCCTCTGATCGGTAATCGCATTTATGGTTGCGACGACTGTCAGCTAGTATGCCCGTGGAATAAATTTGCCAAAATTACCGATGAAAACGACTTTCACGTCCGCCACGGCTTGGATGATATATCGTTGGTGGAATTATTCGGCTGGAATCAACAAACATTCGAAGCCAAATTGGCCGGTAGTGCAATCCGCCGCATTGGTTATATCCAATGGTTACGAAATATCGCCATCGGTCTGGGGAATGCGCCGTATTCGATAGCTATCGTCAAGTCTTTGCAAGCCCGATCGGATGATTCCTCTGCATTGATTCGGGAACATGTGCAATGGGCGCTACAGCAGCAAAGTGAAAAATCAACAACGAAGGAAAAATAGCTTATGAATAAACGATCGCTCATCGGTACACCGCTTAGCTTATCCGCGACAAAAGTCATGCTGTTAGGCAGCGGCGAGCTTGGCAAAGAAGTCATTATCGCGCTGCAACGTTTCGGTGTCGAAACCGTTGCGGTTGACCGATATGCCGATGCACCGGGACATCAAGTGGCACACCGGGCCCATGTGATTAATATGGCCGATGGCCTCGCGCTCCGTGCCCTGATAGAACAGGAACGCCCAGATATTATCGTGCCAGAAATAGAGGCGATTGCCACCGACATGTTAATCGAAATCGAGCAAGCCGCAATTGCAACGGTGATTCCGACCGCACGCGCTGCGAAATTGACAATGAATCGCGAAGGTATACGTTGCCTGGCTGCGGAAACGCTCAGTTTATCGACGTCTCCGTATGCATTTGCCAACAGCCTAGCGGAGCTGAGGTCGGTGATTGATAACAAAATCGGTTATCCATGTATCGTTAAACCGGTGATGTCCTCATCCGGCAAAGGACAATCTCGCATCGATCATGCCGGGGAAGTGGAAACGGCCTGGCATTACGCAGCCAGCGGCAGCCGCATTGATCAAGGACGCGTAATTGTCGAAGGCGTCATAGATTTTGAATATGAAATCACGCAATTGACGGTACGTGCACTCGACACAGACGGTAGCGTCAAGACGCATTTCTGTGAACCGGTCGGGCATGTGCAGGTGCACGGCGACTATGTCGAGAGCTGGCAACCGCAAGCCATGACGCCTGTTGCATTACAGCGTTCGCGCGAAATTGCCCTTAAAATTACTGATAATCTCGGCGGGTTGGGCATTTTCGGTGTGGAGTTGTTCGTTAAAGGCGACAATGTGTGGTTCAGTGAAGTCAGTCCACGACCTCATGATACGGGTATGGTGACGATGTGCAGTCAGCGCCAAAGTGAATTTGAATTGCATGCTCGTGCTATCTTGGGATTACCTGTAGATACAGCGCTGCAAGAACCAGGTGCAAGCGCCGTGATTTACGGTCAGCTTGAAGCCAAAGGTATTGCTTTTTCCGGTGTAGTTGAAGCACTGAATGTTCCGCAAAGCGACTTACGCCTATTCGGTAAACCTGAATCGTTTAAGCGTCGGCGTATGGGCGTTGCACTGGCTAACGGTAAAGACACTGACGAAGCAAGGAGTCGTGCTAAACTTGCGGCAAGCCGTGTATTACCGATCAAATTTTAAGTTATAACATTAATCAATTACCAAGAATCAAGGATAACTATGACAATTGAACAACTCAATGCTAAACATAACATTGCCGGTCAGCTTGAAATTATTGCCGGTAAAGGCGGCTTACCTATGATTCAGGTAAAAACTTCCAAAGCTACCGCTTTGATTTCGGTTCATGCCGGACAAGTATTGTCATTCAAGCCGGCTAACGAAACGGAAGATATGATGTTTCTAAGTGAGAAAGCATACTATCAGGATGGTAAAGCGATAAAAGGTGGCGCCCCAATATGCTGGCCGTGGTTTGGTGCCGACCCGAACGGAAAAGGCCCCGCACATGGTTTCGTGCGCAATCGCTTGTGGCATGTAGTCGCTACCGAAGCGAAAGCCAATGGCGATATCGAGATTACACTCGGTTTGACAGACACGCCCGAGACAACGACAATTTGGCCATATTCTTTTATATTGACTCAGGAAATTGTAATTGGCAATTCATTAAGTTTGTCACTGACGACACGCAACACCGGTACCGAAAAATTCTCGATTACCCAGGCATTTCATACTTATTTTAAGATTGGCAATATTGCACAAACCGAAATTCTGGGGCTGGAAGGATGCAGTTATATCGATAAAGTGGATAATGGAATACAAAAGCAACAGCTCGGCCCAGTAACGATTAACTCGGAAGTGGATCGCATTTATACGAATGTGGGAAGCACCTTGACAATCGATGATAGGGTTCTGCAACGTAGCATCGAAATTACCTCACAAGGCAGTAAAACCGCAGTCGTATGGAATCCATGGGAGAAAATTTCCAAAGAAATGGCTGACTTGGAGGATAACGATTATCAACGTTTATTGTGTGTTGAAACCACCAACGCTGCTCAAGACACCGTAGAGGTCGCTCCGGACAACGAATGTCGGTTAGTGGCCAATTACCGGATAATTCGTTAAGCAAACCGGTAATTGCCAATGCTTTGAAGGAATGAATCAATCGAACAAATGAATTTACTGTAGCTGTAAGCTTACTCAGTGGAACTCCTATCCCGCTGATTAACTGAATTTTCTTCTTCGGCAAAAAGTAAAGGGTTAGCGCTATTCAATATTCTGAACTTGCTCGCGCATCTGCTCGATAATCACTCTGAGTTCCATCGAAATCCGAGAGATTTCCAAATCGACAGATTTAGAACCAAGGGTGTTGGCTTCGCGATTGAGTTCTTGCATCATGAAGTCAAGCCTTTTGCCTACGGAGCCCCCTTTTTTCAAAATTCGTTCCACTTCATCCAAGTGCGCCTGCAATCGCGATAATTCTTCGTCGACATCGATTTTGCCGGCAAACAAAGTAATTTCCTGGCGGATGCGATCATCTTCCAAATTGCCCAGCGCTTCTTCAATCCGGGCGCGGAGTTTCTCCTCAAACGTGGTAATTAGCAATGGAATACGCGGAATGGCATTTTGCAAAAGCCGACGCATCTGGTTGATACGTTCCGATAAAACGAATTTGAGTTTGTTACCTTCCCGTGTACGGGAATCTCTCAAATCGGCAAGTGCGGTTTGTAACAATCCAATGCAAATTTTACCAAGCTCATCAAATGGTAAATTGTCATTGCCCAGTATGCCAGGCCATTGCAATATTTCAGTAACCGTTAAGGATCGCGCATTTGGGTAGCGCGCTTTCACAGTTTGCTCCAATTCCAGTAATTTCTCAAAAATAGCGTTATCGAGCTGCAAAGAGCCGGTATTATTGGTTCTCGGTGAGAAATTGAGTCGGCATTCAATCTTGCCGCGACTTAGTTGCGTAGTCAGTATTTCACGCATGGCCGCTTCTTGTTTGCGGAAATCATCTGGCAATCGAAACTGAATATCGAGATAACGATTGTTGACGGAACGAAGTTCCAAACTGAATGAACCGTATGGGGTGTCTTGGGCCGCTAAGGCGTAGCCAGTCATGCTGAAGATCATGGTTGTGATTTTTCGGATGTTGAGGTTAAAGAAGGCAGCAAGTCATTGAGTAAAAAGCCCAAGCCACATGAAGAAGGCGCCGGTTTGTTGTCAAGCAATCCCATCACCGTAAATGGCATGTCTTGATTGGCGGAATCAAAGATGATTCGGTTGGCATCAATGTAGACGCGATCTCCAGGCGCATTCAACCGCCACAGATTGGGAGTTTTTTCATATGGCTGATGCAAGCAATAAGCCAGACTGTCGCCATGAATGACTAAAACCGGTTTCTTGAAATCTGCTGCCTTACGGCTGATTAATGCGCGAATCGCGTGATAACCGTCGCAATCTGATCGAATTTTCACTGTACACGCAGGCTTGTTATCGTTTTCGTTTTCATAAATATCGGCGTGAAATGCAATCACAACGGCTTGAATCTTCGGTTGCGACGTTGCGGTATCAAATAACTGAATTAACCATTCTTCATTGAATTTGTCGCGGCTGTCGGCGGCATCGAGTGCATCTTTAACGGGACTGCGGTTGATTTGGGCTCTGCCATTATTGGTGCCGGGTAAATGCAAGGTAGCAAAAAGCACTTGATCGATTTCCCATCGTGCGTTTTCAATAAAATTTTGCTGCCGGATCAAGGCGGGAATATTTTTGCCTAATTGCAATTCATCTTGCTGGAAAAAAATTTGCCGCAGATAAGCCAGTCTTTCCAGTTCATCGTAACGTTGTGAGAAATTTAACGAGAGGCGGTCACAATCGGTCCAGTCATTATCGCCAGGTGTATAAACCGTTTTATGCGGGTTCAATTGTGCAATTTGCCGATACCGATCCTTAAATAGCTCGTTGCTGCAACTTGCCCGGGCAAGCTTGAAATCTCCCAGATGGATCAGTACCGGAGGATTGAGTTCCTTGATAGCTTTGGCAATGGCGCCATCGGGCTGTTCGAGTAACGCATATTCGCTATCGCTGTAAGGCATATCACCGATCACGGCAAACTGGGTTTGTTTTTCAGGCGTCGCTAGCGCGAAACTTCCACTGGTAAATAGCGGTAAAAACCAGCCCAACAATATTCCATAAACCGATGAAAACTGAATCACTTAAATCGCCTCACGCATATGGCTTTGAAACACTAACCCTGCATGTTCACGTAATTTATGAAAACGAATTGCAGGCCAGTTTTCTTTCGCCACGTCCAATTCCGCATTGAATGCCGCCAAGAAGGTTGGAGCTTCGACAGCGTCATAGGCGATGCGATGCGCATTGGCTTCAATAAACCGCTGTAATTCGCGCGGCTCATCAGAAGTGACCCAGCGCGCCAATTGGTATTTGGCGGGAGCGATACGAGCGGTCACTGCATATTCATGCTGTAGACGATGTGTCACAACTTCGAATTGCAAAATGCCAACTGCACCGAGTAATAATACATTGCCTAAATGCGGACGAAATACTTGAATAGCCCCTTCTTCACCCAACTGCATTAATCCCAGTTTTAGTTGCTTGCTGCGCAGTGGATCGGCTATTTCCACGGTGCGGAAAATTTCGGGTGCAAAGAAAGGCAAGCCGGTAAATTGCAATACTTCTCCTTCAGTTAACGTATCGCCCAGTTGCAATGTACCGTGATTGGGTATGCCGATAATGTCGCCAGGATAAGCCTCCTCGACTATATCGCGACGCTGCGATAAGAATGACACCACCGTGCTGGTGCGAACATCTTTGCCATTACGCGCAACTTTAAGATTCATGCCGCGTTTGAAATGCCCGGAGCAAACCCGCACAAATGCGATCCGGTCACGGTGAGCAAGATTCATATTAGCTTGAATTTTAAATACCATGCCGGAAAATTTTTTCTCATTGGGAGAGACTTCCCGCTGCAGTGCGTTACGCGATTCTGGCGGCGGTGCCAGATCAACTAAGGCATCGAGAATTTCTTTAACGCCGAAGTTGTTGATAGCCGAGCCGAAAAAAACGGGTGTTTGTTGGCCGGCTAGAAATTGCTCGTGGTCAAATGCAGGTGTAGCGCCTTTGATCAACTCGATTTCTTGCAGTGCATTAGGCAAATCGGGTGTAAAGCGCTCTTGAATTTGCGCATCGTCAAAATAGGCAATCAATTCATCGCCGCCCACTCGGTCTGATCCCGGTTCGAAGATGCGCATATTGTTGTGCCGCAAATCACATACGCCGTGGAAATTCTTACCCATCCCGACAGGCCAAGTAAACGGAATTGTTGCCATTCCCAATGTACGTTCGATTTCGTCAATCAGATCGAGCGGTTCGCGCACTTCGCGATCCATTTTGTTGACAAACGTAACAATCGGCGTGTTACGGGCGCGGCAAACTTCGAGCAGGCGTAATGTCTGCGCCTCCACGCCATTGGCAGCATCGATGACCATCAAAGCGGCATCGACGGCGGTTAGTACGCGGTAAGTGTCTTCAGAAAAATCCTGATGACCGGGCGTGTCCAGTAAGTTGATGACGCAATTGCGGTATTCCATCTGCATAACCGAACTGGCAACCGAAATGCCGCGTTGCTTTTCGATTTCCATCCAATCGGAGGTGGCATGACGGCTTGCTTTTCGCGCTTTCACGCTGCCTGCGATATGAATGGCCCCGGCATACATCAACAGCTTCTCGGTTAAGGTGGTTTTTCCCGCATCGGGGTGTGAAATAATGGCGAAAGTACGACGGCGCGTTACTTCTTCAGGAATACTCATAGTTTTTCGAAATAGGTTCCGGTTGATAAAGAAAACAATGGGTGGAATGCGTTGCGCTCAATATGCTGGCAGATGGGTAGCTTTCACGGCAAACCGGCATCGCATGCGGACAGCGCGGATGAAAATGACAACCCTGCGGTGGTGCAATTGGCGAAGGCAAATCACCTTTTAATTGAACAAATTGCCGGTCAGCGTCTGCTTGAATTTGCGGAACGGCGGACAACAGCGCCTGAGTATAAGGATGCTTGGGGCTACCAAGCACTTCATCAATATGTCCGCGCTCAACAATCCGTCCTAAATACATCACAGCAATTTCATCAGCCAGATATTCAACAACAGCAATATTGTGGGTAATAAACAAAAATGCAAGTCCTAAATTATTTTGCAGCGATTTAAGCAGATTCAGAATTTGTGCTTGCACGGATACATCAAGAGCGCTGGTAGGTTCATCGCAGATCAGTAACTTTGGATTAACCGCTAAAGCACGGGCAATCGCGATGCGTTGCCGTTGCCCGCCGGAAAATTCGTGCGGATAGCGCCATTTTACATCAGCTGGCAGGCCGACACGCCGCAATAATGCATCGATTTCTTTCTCCCGGTTATAAGAAGCCAATTGTTCGATGCCGAGATGATTTATTCTGTCAACGTTCAATGCATCCATGCCTTCCCGCAGAATTTCAATAATACGCATACGGGGATTAAGCGAGGAATAAGGATCTTGAAAAATAATCTGAAATTGCGAGCGGATTTGGTGCAATTGCGATCGTTTCATGGATACCAGCTCTTGTTGGTTGAAGCGCACGCTACCGGCAGTAGGCTGAATGAGCTGCAAAATACTTTTACCGATGGTAGTTTTGCCGCAACCCGATTCACCGACCAGTGCCAGTGTTTTTCCTGCAGCAATCTGCAATGATACGCCATCGACTGCCTTGACATGACCCGCCACACGTTTGAAGAATCCCTTCCGAATTGGAAAGTAAATTTTAAGATCAGATACTTGTAATAAAGGTGAAACGGTTGGTGCGGTAACTCTCGTCAGTGCGTTTTTCGTTACGTCAGGGGTATTGACTTGTTGCGATTGCGTTGAGGTAGCTGCATCTTGTGCAAATAAATGGCAACGAACCTGATGCCGATCACTTACTGCGTGCCACTGCGGAATCGTATCATGGCATCGCGCTAACGCTCGATTGCAGCGGTCGACAAAGCGGCAGCCGCTAAATCGTTGCGATAGCGACGGCACATTACCTTGGATGACGGTTAGTGGTTGATTGCGTTTCTGTTTAGTGGGCAGTGAAGCAAATAATTGTTGCGAATAAGGATGCGCCGGATGGTCGAAGAAATCATTGCGGGGAGCTTGTTCAACGATTTCGCCGGCATACATGACAGCCACACGCTGCGCCATTTCGGCGACTACCCCTAGATCATGCGTAATAAGTAATATGGCCATGCGATTGCGTTGTTGAATTTGCCGCATTAAATCCAGAACTTGTGCTTGAATTGTTACATCCAGTGCAGTAGTTGGCTCGTCCGCGATGAGCAATTCGGGTTCACCGGCAAGCGCCATGGCAATCATGGCACGCTGTTTCATACCGCCCGAAAATTGAAACGGATATTCGTGCATGCGGCGCGGTGCATCGGGAATGCCCACTTGCTCCAACAATTCCTGGATGCGTGTTTGTGCCGTTTGATAAGATAAGTTGAAATGCTGTTTGAGTACTTCACCGATTTGCTCGGCTATTGTCAGAACCGGATTCAGGCTTAACATCGGTTCCTGGAAAATCATACTGATGCGTTTGCCCCGGATCCTGCGCATTTCGGATTCGGGCAATCGCAGCAAGTCCTTGCCGTCAATATTAATATGCCCTGCAACAATTTCGCCGACATCGGGTAATAAACGCATAATCGATAATGCAGTCATGGATTTGCCGCAACCTGATTCACCCAATAATGCGAATGTTTCACCGGTTGAAATTTGTAAGCTTATGCCGTCCACTGCACGCACGGGTGTATTGCCGGTATGCAACAAGGTTTCGAGGCCCTCGATTTCCAGTAATGTTTTCATGAACGGGATGCAGATTCTGGCGGTGTGAGTGTTGCGGACGTAATGTTGGCTAATTTTTCTGATTTCGCGGGGTGCTGGGATAGTCCGCTTCTTTGTTTCAATGTGCGAGTACGCGGATCCAATGCATGTTGTACGGCATCGGCAAACAGATTGGCGCTCAGTACCAGCGTAAACATAAACCCGAATGCAGCAAGTAAGGCCCACCATACAATGGGTTCGCGCGCCATCTCCATGCGTGCTGCGTTGATCATTGTGCCAAAGCTGATCATAGATGGATCTACACCGACGCCGACATATGATAACACCGCCTCGGCCAGAACCAAACCACTGAAATCCATCACCGTTGCTATCAGAACAAGGTGCATGACATTCGGGAGTATATGACGGCTGATAATGCGCCAATGCGAGACACCGAATGCGTGGGCAGCCTGAATGTATTCCAATTCGCGTAATTTTAAGGCTTCGCCGCGCAGTAAGCGGCATAATCCGGTCCAACTGGTGATGCCTAAGATAATGCACAAAAACAACAGACGCAAGTCTGCCCGTGATGCAATGGTCTCAAATAGTTCCGGGTGCGTTTCTATGTAGACTTGCAGCATTAAAACTGCAGCAGCAATCAATAACACGCTTGGAATGGAATTTAAAGTGGTGTAGGTATATTGAATAACATCATCGATCCAGCCTTTGAAATATCCCGCTGTAATTCCCAATAGCAATGCAAAAGGCAACATAATCAATGTGGTAAGGGTACCGATCACCAGCGCAACGCGAATACTTTTAAGCGATTGATACAAAATATCTTGTCCGACTTTATCGGTTCCCAATACATGATAATGTGTAGCCAACGACATGGCACAACCAATTAATAGCAATATAATCAATAACGTGATCAGAATGGCATGCCAAGGTACTTCCATGGTGCGATGCCAGATTGCTGCACAACTTTGGATAAAGCCTTGCCGGTTACGACGCGACAAAATGAAAATTAAACACGCCGTAAGTAAACCCCAACAGCCAATTCCGTAAGCTAATCCTTTGGCGGTACGCCAGGCAATATCATGAATCCGGTCTGCCTCCGGATTTTCCAAGTGTGCGCCGCCGTATTCCAAGCGTGTGAAAACACGTGCTTGTTCACCATTGGGAAGCTCAACGGTGTCTTTGGCATAGAGATGTGTCGCCAGGGGTGCAGAATAAGTTTTTTCCATCTGAATTCGAAGCGGCGTTACCAGAATATCGAGCACACTCAATACTTCAACGCTATACACTTTCTTGCCTTGATCGGTAGTGTGATCCAATGCGGGACGAAAGTGCACAGTATCAAGCAGACCAATGATCAGAAAAAATAACAAGATGGTTAACGCAGACATGCCACTGGCGCTGTGAGCAACGCGTTTCCATGGCATCGACAAGTGTTCATGACGACGAACATAAGCAATAAAGCCCGCTACAAGAACAACTAGCAAGTAGATCAATGCATCGGTCCATAAAATAATCGGGCTAAAGGGCATGATTGAATTGATAAGTAAAAAGAAAATACTCAGTCGTAGTACCACAAAAATCATATTGGCAATCGTTTATACCACAAATATGGAAATTGTCATTCACTGAATGCGAGTCATTTATAAAAACAGAAATAATTTGTTGGAATTCAATAATTAATAGGCAAAAGACAGCTTATTCCGTCATCCTTTCTGTAAGCATTAATCGCATAATGCGATTCATGATTTCTTACATCAATGAATAATGATTAGTATGTTATACAGTTTGTGAATAACGCAATAATGCACATTAAATAATCGCTTGAATAAAAGCTTGCTGAGGAAATTAGCAAGTAAAACTATGGATAACAAACACCTGGAAATCATGCAGACAATCGCGCTGATGTTTAAAGCAGCGCCGGGTGCGCATTATTTGAACCAATTTGTACATTTCGTAGATAATTCCGGCAATTCTGTCGGTACACTCGCGGCATTGCTTGCTCAAACCGACATATTTCAACAAGCTCTATATTCCAATTCGCTTTCCAATCGGAATTTTTCCGTTCAATTTATTGAAAACTCAGTCGCTGCTTTGATAAACGTAGAGCAGAAGGCATGGGCCATTTCGGAAGTGGAGCGATTGCTCGATGCGGGTGCACATCGCGGAGAAGTTATTTATTGGGCAGCCATGGCACTGGCATCAGTGGATGCAAGTGATCTAAATTGGGGTGCGGCAGCCCGTCAGTTTAATAATAAAGTGGCCGTGACTGCCTACTATTCCATCGACTTAGGTGCAGAGGCAACGAGTTTGTCTGTTTTACAACGTGTTTTGGAACATGTCACCGATGATCCATCGAACGTAGTTACGGCAAAGTTATTGCTTAAGTCCGGTATCATAGGGAAAGTCATGGATGGCTATATCAAAGGCGCTCAAGTTTTTGCAGATTTGAACGGTGATCAGCGATTCAATGGAAATGAAGTTAATGGAATTACGGATGCGCATGGTAATTTCTCACTTCCGGCAGTTATCGGGTTTGGCGATTTAATTGCATCCGGGGGTATCGATACAGCAACGGGTAAAGCTTTTGAAGGGGTTATGATGGCTCCGGCGGGTTCCTCGGTAATCAATCCACTGACCACAATCATTAGCAATATCGTCAACAGCAATAACCTTTCAACGCGTGAAGCCGCGATTCGCCTACTGACATCCTTGGATTTGAATACCGAAATTGATTTGCTTCACTTCGATCCAATTAAAGAGATTGTGCGCACGGATTCCCATACGCCGGCAAATGATGCGGCTTTAGCTGTACATGCGGCAGCAATCAAGATAAATACCCTTGCGGGCCAGGTGGCTGCGTTATTAACGGGCGCCGGTGTAACGGCTACTGAGGAGTCGGCGATTACTGTTGTCTATCAGGTACTGGCCGATATGTTTAGCGTTGCAGTTGATAGCATTAATTTGGTATCGAGAGGCACTATTACACAGGTGATTCGGAATGCCAGTTTACTTGCAGGTGCTGATACAACTGAGGCCCTTAAAATAAGCGCGTTAGTGGCGGATGCCTCGCAAACTATTGCTAATTTAAATCAGCGAATTACCGCAATTTCGGAAAGTGACGGAAGTAAAACAAAAATTCTTGTGAGTATGGCCGCAGTCCAATTGGTTGCTGAGAATATCGAAGCCGCGATGCGATCGGGCGCTACAAAAGGAGATATCAGTGGCACGGTAGTCAGTACAACAGGATCACTATTTACCGGGATTATCCGTGCGGCAGGTGCAAACATAGGCGATGTTGACGGTGACGGCAAGTCCGATGCTGTGTCATCGTCGCTATCCTCTGGAGGTGGGGGACCGGTTATTCCACCCACTACGAAGCATTATCTGGCAACCAATGCTACGCCGTTTTCCGGTACCCCGGCAAACGAAATTCTGTCAATTTCGACCGCATCGACCTGGACGCCGCTGGTCATGACAGCAGTTGTATTGGATGGTGGCGCAGGTACCAATACACTGAGCTTACAAGACGGCTCCAGTATTGCGGCTGCAACTGTCATCAATTTTCCCAATTTGCTTTTCGATGCGACAGGCGTTGTGGGAAACCACAGTGTAGTCATGTCTGCACAACAAAATCAGAATTTTACCGGTACCATCACTGCACCCGGATCGGGCGTGAACAGCGAAGAAATCATCATTATTGGCGATGGCACGGTGACTACGTTAGCCCATATCGAAAATTATTCGATCGGCGATGATGCAACCGATGCCAGAACAGTGATCGTTACACAAGCTGGCACGAGTGTTACGGCAAATTCGGCGTCCGATGTCGTGACGTTTAACCTGGGTACGCTAAGTTATACGGGCGCAATTACAGGTGAAGGCGCGGCGGATGATGCCCTCAATTTAAATACAGGCGCGGATATCAGCGGCGGCACCATC